>JAYUFF010000871.1:0-10383 GCA_043738825.1 Schlesneria sp. | reverse complement strand
CTCGGTAAATCGCGGGTGTGCAATAATCAAATACTACCCAGATTCCCGTTGATTTCATTTTGCGGCGGTTGGTGAGCTTGGCAAAAGTCGAGGTTAGGGTGAGGTGGCTTCTGTGGTACGGCAATCTCGGCTTGAACCATGCCGGACTGCGCGAGTGGACTTGGAAACCGCCGCGTCGATGTCGAGAACCTCGCGGTTGATGTTCCACACCTCGACCTTGCGATCCGAAACCTCGTTCGCGAGGTCCAGAACCGCGACGTTCCGGTCCCAAACCCCGTCATTGCCGTCCAGAACCCGGTGATTGCGGTCTCATACCTCGCAACATTGCCGTCGGGAACAGCAGTGTCGAGGTTCGGAACCGCAGCGCCGTGGCCGATGACTTCGCGAGCGACGTTGGGAACCGCGACCGCGAGGTCCGACGGCTCAAGGTTGCGATCAGAAACCACCGCGTTGCGGTCTGGCACCACAGCGCCGAGCTTCCCAACCGCACACGTGAGGCACCCATTCCCGATCGGACTCATCACGCCCCCGTTGATCACCCGGCGCGGCTGCACCTCGTTCCGCTGCAACCAATGTGAACGGAGAAAACAGAACGCAATTTTCACGGATCTTCACTCATCCCCAATCAGCGAGGATCAGCGTCAATCAGTGTTCCCAATTCTTCGCGGCCGACGAAGAAACGAAACGCTAAGGCTGTGCAAATTTTACTACCGAGAGTTCCGGGGTGTTGGTGTCGTTCCCGTGAGTTGCCGCGTCACGGAAGTTCTGCTCTGAGTCATCTTCGTCATCTTCCTGCCATTCATCTTTCTGCCGAGAACCCTGAATCATGGCAGAAAGATGAATGGCAGGAAGATTGAGAAGCTGTGCGAATTGAGTTCGAGGGGTTTCGGTTTTGGAACTGATCGTGACCCGAGAACTCTCGGAGACTGATACTGCACAGCCCCTTACAGTACAGAACACGCTGGCATGGCCGTCAAGAATCATCAGTCACGGGGCAGTCCCGCCGGGCGAGGCGGGAACTGTTTTCGGTGTCGTCGTGCGGCGGGCGAACCGGGCCGACAGGTCTTTCACGAACTGGTCCAAGCCGAACGACGCGGGCGAATTCTTGGCGAACTGATAGATCGTGCGGGCGTCGTTGTAGGCTTCGCCCCCCGCCGCATAGACCGTGTCGCTGACGAGTTCCCCGAGTTGCGCCAGGGACAGCGAGATCGGCAGCAGCGCATCGAACAGGGCCAGATCCCGCTGAGCGGCGGCCAGATCAAACGCCTGCGGCAGGAACCCCGGATTCTGTTTGGCTCCCTCCAACGCCTTGGCCACGAATCCGCGACTGGCTTCCCCCAGCGCCGGCAGACTCCGCTTCTCGTCCGGACTCAGATCGACCAGAAACGGCAGCTTGTCCCGAATCGTCTGAATCGCCGCCAGCACCACCTGAACATCCGCCGCCGACAACACTCCATCCACCCGCCCGTCCGACATGATTTCGACTCCCTCAAATGAGACTCAACACACCCCTATTGCTTTGTCACACCTTGATCTTGGGGTAGCCGCGCTCGCCAGAGCGTGGGGTCCATCCAGGGTCTCGCCCACGTTCTGGCGAACGTGGCTACGACAACAACCCCCATTCTTAGGTGTGACGAAGCACTCGCCACGAGGCCATCCCGATGAACATCCTCGACTGCTCGCCATCCTCAACACCGTGTCACCCCCTGAAACTTTGCGAAGGGAGTGGTACTCAACCCACGGCGATCAAAACCATCCCTCGGATTCACGGGTCGATACAACCACGCCCATCGAAAACTCTGGACGTGCCGTCCCGCCGGGAAAATTGGCATATAACGTGTCCATTTTATATTAATACTATTGGGAGCTTGTGAGAAACTTGATGGGAACGACAACATCCTCGTTTGCTACCTTGAGCCGCAAACAATTGTCTGCGGCATGTTGAATCGTCAGTAAATCAATCTTCGCAGACAGCCTCAGAACCTTGTCGGTAACCCGCTCCGCCTCTATTGAAATACCGTGAGTGTTCTCATCAAAAGAGAATTCCCCGAATGGCTCCTCACAGATGATTGCAACTTGTTTTTTCAGCACACCCGCCCCGACTAATTCGTTTGCCGGAATGACAATCACCGGCGGAACTGATCGAATGGCTGGCTGATACTCTATGACGATTGGAATCACCGACCGATAATCGGATTCCGATGTCGTTGCGATGGTGATGTTGCCCCTCATCGACCGTGGAACGGTTGGCATCGTTGCTTCAACCAGAAACACATAAGTCCGCCGCACGAGCCTTGGGTCTTCGAGTTTGATCTCCTTGGGAACTCCCACCAACTGCACACCAAACTCTTCAGTTCCCGTCGATGCTCCGGACACCCAAAACGGTGCTTCGGGCGATTCGCACGTCATCAATTCAAAACGCTGACTCAGGTTCTCACCGGGTTTCTTACCCACGAGTCGAATCGACAATTGTGAGTAATGAAAGAATGGCGGCACCTCGGGTTTGCCTTTCAGTTCGAGTACGGCAGCCGTTGTGCTTGTCTCGCCCTGACTACGAAATCGCGCCGTTACGGTCACAGACTTCACGCCAGCGGTTGGCATCGCGACACGTAGTCGAAGTGCAATACTCTGGCCTGCCGCCAACGTTTCGATTTCCAGCGGCTCAGCCAACGTGCAACCACACGACGATTCGACACCCAGCAAGCCGATCTCCGTTTTGCTGTCATTGAACAAACGCAAGACAACCTCACCGTCGGGCGACAGTTTTTCCGTAGACTCAATCACCTGACTTGCCGGTTCGATGCGCAGCGGAGTCCCGGCGCTTGCAATCGAACGGCCTGAATCGGGCCGCCCGCATCCGGCGGCGATGACCCAGAGAACGATGAGACTCGCAACGCGACCATCAAAAGTCATTCGTTCTCTCCCCCAGCCTTGCCGTTCCGATCGCGCGCCATACAGTCAAATCCGTACCGGATCCTGCAAATCGAACCGCACCATCGCCCATCAAGATGTTAACTCCGCCGAAATGGTGACTTCGTGCGCTATATGCCCCGTCAGACAGGTCCACTGCGGAAATGCCTACCGTGCAATCTGGCGTTGATGAATTCGGCGTCAGAATGTGGTTGTACCAAGTGTGTGCGTATCCCGCGTAAAGCCAAGTGAATCCCGCATAAGAGTAATGCCGGGCGTTGACTCTCGTCTGAGCACAAGAATTCGCTGCATCATCTGGAGAATCCATCGGAACAGGGCCGAGTATGGCGATGTCGCGCCAAGCATCGAATCGAGCCGCGTTTGCATCACCGTTTGGCCTTTCCGAAACAAAAGCCGAATTTGATAGGCCGTCTGTGATTGCTGCCAATGATTGCCCCCACATACTAAATGCGCCGCCCAACTCTGCGGGTGACCAACCGTTCGGCGAGCTACCTACACAAATCCGAAATTGCGTTGAGCCGGGCGGTCCCGATGCGGAGGGACACTCAAAAACCATCAGCCTCTGTGAGATCATCCGAGCATTCACAATGCTGGACGGCGGCTCTGCAACAACATTCAGCGATTCGGGAGTCAGGTCAACGCTTGTATAGACATCATTTCTGCCCAAGAAGGGAAGCAGACGATAATGGACGGAGAATGATTGATTGCTGCCGGTCGACCCAGAAGGCATGATGACAAAACTGGGATAAGCTGGCGGCAGCCTGTCGTATGTGCTCGCGTAATTGGCAAGAGCAAGGCCAAACTGTTTCAGGTTGCTCGAACAGTGCAACCGTCGGGCGGACTCACGCGCGTTCTGGATGCCTGGCAACAACAGTGAGAGCAAGATCGCGATGATCCCCATCGCCACCAACAGCTCAACCAATGTGAATCCGGAGCTTCATTCTTGTTGCACGCTTGGATTGCCGCGATGCAGACGAAACCGAAAAAACCTGAAACAAAATGCCGACACGGACAGGATACCAAGAATCGACACTGCGGATTGAAATGCGAAATCGCCAATATCGTGCGGTATATCTCCGGTGGATTTCGCAACGACCAGTGCTACGCCGTTCCATCCGCCCCTTGATTTGAGAACCGTAGCGTCAATCCAATAGGGAGTCGATGGGAAGTCGGCAATTAGAAACTGACCACGACGGTTCTCCAGTACCGCGACGAAGTGGTTTTGTCCCGCAGAAGTGGAAACGGCAATGACCGCGCCGCATTTACCGAATCTAAACTCGGGTGTTTGGATGTTCCAGTTGGCATATTCAGCGGCAAGTCCAATGCTCCGCGCCGTAGCGCGGAGGTCACCAAGGCTTGACTTTTCAGAATGCGAGGCCACTTTCGGTTGCTCGACTGCAAACAAGAGTGACCTCGCCACAATCTCGACGGCATTCGGTCCGCACCTGTCCCGAAAACCGTACGCGTCGCCGCGACTCGTTGAATCCATACAAATCGCAACGATTACAAGCACCACAATCATCCCGTAATACCTCTATCGGTTCGCGCATTCCCACGCCAACACACGATAACATCTGAGTCACAATTCACGGTTAGACCTATTGATTGCTGGATGGGAGTGCAGTCATTCTAGTGAAGCACACGTGCTTCGACTACGGAATTGGGCAACCCGTTCCCTGGCGCATCCCCCCGAGTGCCGAATTATAAACCTTATGGCAATTCCAGAATGTATATGGCACTCGTGGCTTTCCACAAAGGCTCATTCCGACCGGATCATACACAAGAAACGTTCCACCGCAACTGGGTGTACTGGCAACACATGTGATGATGAAGCCGGTTGAAACGGCGACATTACACGAATTGACTTGCTGGTTGGCGGCGTCACACTTTCCAATTTCCGTAGCACCGTTCCCGCCTGGGACTAAATCCGGATGACAGTCATTACAACCACTATTCGGGTTCTGTACGGGATTGGCGCTTTTGCAGTCTCCGACTAATCCGCCAACGATCAAACTTGGGTCCACCGGGAAGACCCTCTGCGCGGAACCCAGCGAATACGCGGCCCCGAATGCAATTGCGGCGCAAGCGAACGATAAACTCTTGAACATCGAAATCTCCTCAAAAGGTAACGCTAAAAAGCAACTGCTAACATCAGCAGTTGAAACCTCACAATGCATCAACGCGAACGACCAAACGATTACCAGTGATGGCGGGCGCTGCGTACCCCAGCAATGAGCAGGCAAACTCCGAGTACGGCTAATGACCATTGTAACCATGATGATTGTGGTGGAGTGGCAGTGGCGACCGGGTGCGAATTGTCCGGCAACTGTTTTTTTGCGATCTCTTCAGCTTCTTTCACTAGCCGCTGCTGACGTTCGGCAACGGCGGCCGGGCCACCAAAGACTGTTGATGAGATACGGCCGTCCGCTTCCTGAGATACGACTTCCACCCCTGCAACAAGTATGGGTCGAAACCGATCTGCTTCGATCGGATGATTCACTTGCACACGATCCACGATCAACGTCTGGGAAGACCGAGGACCAATCAACTCCGCCGCCTTTGGCAACCAGCGAGTCGCACCGAGCAGCTTGTCCTCAACAGGCATTAATTCCGTAATCTCCCGCAAGTACCATCCACCGGACTTGTGCTTAAGTGCGGCATTTGGTTCGAGGCCGCGTTGAGCCGTTAGAAGGCGGCGTGGAATATATCCGCGTTCAACATCACACCAGATGGTGAGCGACATCCCCGAGTCGGAGATGTCAGGGACTGTGATCGAATTGATCACGACACAGGATGCACCGTGAATCGTCGATACGCCGTGAAAGTGTCCCGATTCTCGGATGGCTTGCGGCAAAGACCATTCCCCGGAACTCCAACTCCGTCCCTGCAATTGTGGAATATGCGCCAGCATATGGCACAGTTGTGGTAGAATCGGCGTGCGGCTCACTTTCACCATTGAAAATGGCGGTACTACCCCAAAATCACATGAATAGGCCGTATCGCCGTCAAAGCTCATCCAAAACCTGTGAGCGGACTCGGCTGAGCTCAGATTCAACGTCAGGAGCTTTTGTCTACCTGATTCGGCCCATCTAAAGTGATCGATTCGCTGCTCCGATTCAATTTGACCATTCGTCAAAGGAAAAACAATATGATACTCACACTCTAACGAATGGAACGATGTGAGTGATGAATCCATTACCGCCGCTATTGAGTCTGTATCCATCAGCGGTTCACTCCCGCCTGATGAAATGGGTGAAACAAGAACACAACAGACGACGAAAAATCGCGGGAACACTACCTGTCTCACCTGTACGTTACGACGCGCCCAAATCATGCGTCCACCTTTCCTTTAGTTCGTGTGGCCAAAGATGAACGCGGCTGAACCGCCCCGCAGTCGAAATTGAAATGGTGTCCGATCACTGGCTACCAAGATGCGTAGGCGCTTCCAGGGCGACACGGCAATCAACGAAAGCATGAAGCCGGTTGCGGTTGTCTTCGTGGACGCGACGAGCATGTTTCGGCCAACAACTCCGCGCTGTACATCCGCGACTTTTGGCAACCCGCCACAGGGGCAATGAATTCTGCCTGCTGGCGCGGCCCACGCTGCCACATTCACGACACGATGGCGCACTAAACCGACTTGTGGAACGCACGGCTTGGAGCTTGGAGCTTGGAGCTTGCGCGGCTGAAGAGATTGTCGAGCATCGGCGGCTTCCAGAAGATAAAGAGCCACGAGCATCGGATGAGTGTGGCGGGACGGTACAAGATGCTCGCCCCAGGATCAAGCGTGCCAGAGAAAGATTCGTTGACTCATGGCAGCGGCTTCATCCCGAGTTCGTTGCGGACGCGGTGGGCTTCGTCCTGTGTCACGTGGTAGATGAAGATCGACTGACCGGCCTTGGCGACGGGTCGGAAGCGTTGGAAGTACGAGAAGTATTGCTCGCCGATGTATTCCTCTCCACCCCGGCCGTTCGGCAGCGTGAAGTAGCGGCCGTGCAACGTGCAGACGTTGATCGCGTGCCAGCCGGGTTGCGGGCCGAGGTGCTGCTGGTCGTCGCGCAGGAAGTCGCCGGGGCGGTGGGGCCTTTTGGCGGGAGCGAGTACTCGATCCCCATCATGCGCGGGTCCATCATCCCGAAGTAGGCCAAGTGCAGCGGGCGCGCCTCGGGATGGGCGTCGTACCAGCGCTTCAGCGCGGGCAGGTTCTGGCCCCAGTCGATGTTGCTGTCATTCAGATGGAACCGTCCGCCATCGGGACCGCCGACCAGTTCGTTGAAGTACGACAGTTGATGCAGCGCGATCCACAGGCTGCTGGCGATGAACCATGACAGGCAAAGGGCGACGGACCTGCGCTGCCAGCGCGGGCTGGTGCGTTGCGAACATCCACACCCTTTGCAGCAGCTCGCGCGGCGCACCCGCCGCCCCGTTCCGACACTGATGTCCGGCGCTGACACGCCACATCAGCCACAGCGCGGGCCACAGGCCGAACAGGATGATCCATGTTCCCTTGGTCAGCAGCGCCAGGCCGAGGACGATTCCGGCCAGACCGGCTCCGGGGAAGTCGGGCCGGCGCAGCCAGTGCCAGAAGACATACACGGCGGCCAGACCGAGCGAGGTCGCTCCGGTGTCGGGCGTGATCATCTGGGCCTGACCCAGGATCGTCGGACTGAAACACCACAGCACGCTCGCCAGCCGACCGGCGGCGGGGCCGTACAGATCGCGTCCCCACAGATAGCACATCCCCGCGCCGAGCAGACTGAATGGAATGCACATCCATCGTGCGAGGGCGAACAGCCACAACGACCGCGAGCCGTTCTTCTCGATGAATCTCCGACCGCAGGGAAACTCGGAACGCGATGTCGGGAGATCGCTGTAGTCGCTCCAGTCGGTCTCGGGTTGCGAGATGACCACGGGAATCGCCGCGACCAGTCGCACCAGCGGCGGGTTGACGCGATAGAGATCGAACCGACCGAACTGCCAGTGACTGACGCCGGCCGCCATGTGTCCGACCTCATCGACTGACGGCGAATGCTCGGCCGCTCCCCACACCAGCAGGGCGAAGTGGCACAGCAGCGCCGCTGAAACCATCCAGCCGTTGCGGGTGAGTACGGCCGGGATGACGAAGCGAGTGGGTGGCATGAGGTTTCTCTGTCATTCAAACACTCGAACTCTGTCGTGAGCGAAGCGCCGAGGGCGATCTTGTGCAAATGCTTGACGGTTTCCAAGGGGACTGGTATGGTCCGCCGACGATTTCGGCGGCACGCTCGGAAGAATTGTTAGAGTCGGAGCGGCGAATGGCCGAAGAATACGCCCGGTAGCCCGTCGAGATCGTAAACAATACCGGATCGTGACAACATTGGGGGATTAGCTCAGCTGGGAGAGCGCTTGCATGGCATGCAAGAGGTCAGCGGTTCGATCCCGCTATCCTCCATTCAGTCAGAAGATTAGAATCCGAAACGAGTTACGTTACCTGCTGATGGTCAGCAGTGCGGTAGAAAACCTTAAAAACCAGTGGTAGGACACTACCACTTTTTGAGGAAACCGCATGACCACAACAGGTTCGTCTCGTTCTTTGGCCAAGAAAAAGCTGCCGAGTTATCTGCTCCACAAGGCCACCGGGCAGGCTCGCATCCGCATCGACGGACGGGATTACTATCTCGGCGAGTACGGCAGCGATCAAAGCCGCATCCGCTACGGCAATCTCATCGCCAGCTTGGCGGGCGGCGTTCCCATCGACCCCGTGGCGAAGGGACGCGCGCCAGCAGTTGCGGCGGATCACGAGGAAGCCGATCCCGGTCCGTTCGTCGGTGAACTCTGTCTGGCGTTCCTTCGCCACGCCGAGACGCACTACGTCAAGAACGGCGTCCAGACATCCGAGGTCCACATTCTGCGCAGCGTCATCAAGCCGTTGCGGGAACTGTACGGCATGATCCCGGCGAAGGATTTCGGACCGCTGGCGTTGAAGGCCGTTCGCGCGAACATGGTCAGCGGCGATCCTCATGCGAAAGATGCGGCAGGCAAACCCGCCCCGCGTCTGCCGTGGGCACGCACGACTGTCAACGCAGCGATGAGTCGCATTCGGCGAATCTTCAAGCGGGCGGTTGAGGATGAACTAATCGAACCGTCCGTACTCCAGAAACTGCAAGCCATCGCCCCCCTGCTCTCCGGCCGGACCGAGGCACACGACAACGCACCACGTCATGCCGTCGATCAAGACAAGATCGAAGCCGTTCGCCAGCTTGTGCAACCTCTGGTTCGCGACTTGATCGACGTGCAACGCCTCACCGGCGCACGTTCCGGCGAGTTGCTGATGCTCACCACGGCCATGATCGACTGAACGGGCGAGGTCTGGAAAGCCGCTCTGGTCGATCACAAGTGCCAGCATCACGGCCAAAGCCGGACGTTGCACTTCGGACCGCAAGCTCAGTTGATCCTCGCCAAGTATCTGTCGGCCGATCCCGACCAGCCGTTGTTCAAGATCCTTCGCACCGCGTACTGCCGAGCGATCACCCGCGCTTGTGAGAAGGCTGGCATCGAACGCTGGGTGCCTCACCAACTCCGACACACGGCGGCTGATGCCGTTCGTCAGCAGTTCGGCTTGGAGCACACGCAATCCGTTCTCGGTCACAGCAAGGCCAACATGAGCGAGCATTATGCGAAGGCCGGTTCGATCAAGGCGGCAGAAGTCGCACTAAAGATCGGCTGATCGGAAAGTCGCCACAATCAGGATGATGTCATCGTCGAGGCTCTGGCCCGTGGCGAGTGCCAGACGACGGCGGCACAGCGGGCGGGTTGCTCGGTGACGACGATTCGCCTCCGACTCGACGATTCGCATTTCCGGGAGCGCATCGAACGGTTTCGGGTCGAGATGCTCGACGCGGTCGCTGGCAAGATGGGGGCGAATGTCGAGCAAGCGGTGACAACTCTCACGTCGCTGATGGCGGACGCGATGCCGCCCGCAGTGCGATTGGGGGCGGCGCGGGCCGTGTGTGACTTCGCGTTGCGAATTCGAGAATCCCTGACATGGGAACGGCGACTGAGCACATTGGAGGAACGTCTCAATGACTCCACGAACACGGATTGAACGGCTGGAGAATCGCTATCCGGCGAGTTCGCCTGCGGAGGCCACGTTTCCGCCGGAATTCAGCAGCTTTCGTGTTGCCGGGATGTCTCGGGCTGAAGCACAGCGGAAATATGTCCAAGCTCTGGAGACCGCCATCGCCGAGCCTGAGCCGCAGGTCGGATCGTAGATTGTCTGGTTCGCTCCACGGGGCGGCCAGGGGCGGTTTCATTTATCTATTGGCTAGCTTGGAAGTTGGTCAGTGCGGACTACGGTGCCTGGTTCGTGCGCCATATGGGATCACGATTTCAGACGCTCGCCCCAATTCGTTCATCACCCGCATCGCGGAGTCGTCCCTGCTGGACGAGGTTCTGGATGATCGACTCGATTCG
>JAYUFF010000870.1:0-3932 GCA_043738825.1 Schlesneria sp. | reverse complement strand
GTGGACGGCTTTGAGTTCAAGCTCACGCGCGACGACGAGAGCGTCGCGTGGTACACCGAGGCCTTCGGCGGAGACGACTACACCGTCCTGAACATCCGCCTCGACATCCGCCCCATCCGCATCGCCGGCCCACTCTACGATTCCAAGTGAGCAACGCTTGATGCTCGAACATCGACCGCGCCACAACAGCCCGGTCCTCGGAAGAGGATCGGGCTGTAGGCGTTCTCCGAGGCGGCGGCCTCTCTGAAGCACGGGAACAGCGATGATTGCAAATCGGTCATCCTGCAAAGCGGAGACCTTGAAACATGCTTGGTGATGCGACATTCCTAGTGAGCCGGGCGGCGTCAGCCCCCGGACTCTGCGATGACGGCGACGACAAAACGAAAACAAGAGTCCGTGGCCTGACGGCGGCTTTGCACAAAAAATGTAGGGTGGGCACTGCCCACCACAAACGGTGGTGGAATGGTGGGCAGTGCCCACCCTACATGAAGTATGCAACCTGATTATTTGTGCAAAGCTCCTGACGGCACCCGGCTCACCAAGTGCTGTTTGTCACCCGCACAATCGTCATCTCGTGCAGATCGACCACGATTGTTTTGGCTGTCGGGCTGAGGGGCGGTCACGCGCACTCGCCAACCGTGACGTAGGTTTGCGGGACGAGATGTTGCCTCCGCGACGGAGGTGACTCTCGATCTTGTGGAGCCGTGACGTGAGCGAACTTGCATTGCTGGGTCGTCCCGAGACGGGCGTGTGTGCGGACGAGAGTCTTGCTCGCGAGGACTCGCCCCTCACCCTCACCCTCTCCCCGCAGAGCCGGGGCGAGGGGACCAGAGAAGAGAAAGAGCCCCTCTCCCCGTGGAACCAAGACGAGGGGACAGGAAGTCGGACACCGAAGACGGTGTTGCCGCGCACGGTGTTGATTTGTCATGCCGACGATCCGCTGAATCGTGTGGGGTTGGCGCGTTGGTTGGCGGCGACGACATCACTGGCGGGCGTCATCGTGTTGGAAGAGCCTCCGCGCCGGATGAGGCAGCGGGTGAAGCGCGAGATCAAACGAGTCGGCCTGCTGCGGTTCCTCGATGTGCTGGCGTTTCGCGTCTATGACAAGCTGTTTCTCGCGAAGAGGGGCCGCGCGTGGGAAGAGCGGACGCTGAACGAACTGTGCGAGCGATTCGCTCCGCTGGGTGAGTCCACGCGAGTCCTGCGCGCTTCGTCGCCGAACGCTCCCGAGGTCGAGGCGTTTCTGCACGAGGCGGCTTGCGACCTCGTGATCGCTCGCTGCAAGACGTTGCTCAAGCCCAGCGTCTTCTCGATCCCGACAGCGGGAACACTCGTGATGCACCCCGGCATTTGTCCGCAGTACCGGAATGCACACGGCTGCTTCTGGGCGTTGGCTCAGCACGATCGGGCCAACGTCGGGATGACGCTGCTCAAGATCGACAAGGGAGTCGATACCGGGCCGGTCTACGGTTTCTATCGCTGCCAGTTCGATGAGACGACCGACTCGCACCACGTCATCCAGCACAAAGTGGTCTTCGACAATCTGGACGCTTTGCGCGACAAGCTGCTCGACATTCACGCGGGCCGAGCGACGCCGCTCGACACGCGCGGCCTCCCCTCCTGGGAATGGGGCCAACCGTGGCTGACGGCCTATTTGCGGTACAGACGACGCGCGAAGAAAACGACATAGTGCCTTGTCACAGTTAAGAATTGGGGTTGTTGTCGTAGCCACGTTCGCCAGAACGTGGGGGAGACGCTGAATGGACCCCACGCTCTGGCGAGCGTGGCTACCCCAAGATCAAGCTGTGACACAGCACTCGTCCCACCCGACAACCAGCCCAGCTTCAAAACGGCATTGGCCCTGCTTGTCAGGCGATCGGCAGACGTTGTCGTACCTTTGATGGCGGACGGGCAGGAGTGCCCATTGCACGGGTAGATCATTCCTCGCGATTTGCGAAGGTCCAATCGGCGGGCTTGTACCGCACATCGAGTTCGGGCGTCTCGCGGCGTTTGCCGTCGGCGGCGAGGCTGTGCATGACGGCGTCGAGCACGCCGGTCGTCAGGAGCGTCCGTTCGACGGGATAGGCCGGCTGGCCGGAGTGGATCATGTGATCGATCGCTCGCGTGAGATGGCCGAAGTGTCCGAAGGGTCGCTCTTCCTGCAACTCGAACCACGTGGCCATCGGTTCGCGCTGACCGCGCAGTCGAGCCGCGAAGCCGAATTGAGAGGCGATACCATTAGCCATCGCCACCGTGGCTTTCAGGCCATCGCGATATTCCAGTTGATAGAACGCGGCCGACTTGGCGAGTCGCTTCAAGTCGGGGGCCAGAGTGCCCGGCATCGTTCGCAGTGCGGCGGCAAACAACTCCTCGGACCACTCGCCCCGGTCGCGAGCCTGTTGGATCTCGTCACCTTGGAGGACTCGGATCGCCGCGACTCCCGTTTCGCCGCCAGCGCGCCGCTCGACCATGCACTGCAACGCCTCGATGGCGTGAAATCCGTAGGACTCATAGCCGCCATGTCCGATGGCAAGTGCCCCTTCGATTTCGCAGCCGAGCGGCAATGCCAAAGCCGGGTGTCTCCACGCGACCGGAACCGACGAACCGGCCATCAGCGGAATCTTCATCTTCGCGGCCAGGTCAACCATGTGTTTGGCGTCGCTCCAGTGATAGGCCAGATGTTTATCGTTGAACACCGGCACGACCTGTCCCACGCGGCGAAAGGTCTCGGCAATGGCGTCGAAGAACCGGCGGCGCGGGTACATGTGCTGCTGCGTGTCGGGAGTGAAGGGGTAATCGCCGTGCTCGCCGATGCTCAACACTCCAGCCACTTGCAGTCGATCGGTCCCCAGCGTGAGCGCTTCGTCGATCGTCTGAGCGATACGAAACCCGTGCTTCTCGGCCAAGCCGCGGCTCAAGTCGGCTTTGGGCACCTGATCGGTGTAGAGTCCCACCAGCTTGAGCGCCGGGCCGGGTCCACCCTGCTGGTCGAACCCTTCGAGGATCTTCCCGACGATGACATCGGCGTGCGAATTCTGACGGTACTCGGTCACGACGGCGGCCACCGGCAGCACTTCGCGCGGCGTTTGAGCGGCGAGCCTTCCAAGCGGCCCGGCACTCGCCGCCAGTGCTGCGGCCTGGCACAGAAAGGAGCGTCGGTTGAACGCAGACGTGTCGTCCGCACGATGTCCGCAAGGCTGTTGTTTCATCACGGCGTTCCAGATGAGGCGGCGTCCGTCACTTCCATGCGTGTTGTACAACAAACCTCGGCAACTCCCGAGTCGAGGCCAGCCACACAGACCCGCCGTCTCGGCTCTTGGGCTCCTTGGGAGAGCAATCGCCATTTTTCAAGGTAGGGTGGGACAAGCTCGCTTCGAGCGCTGGCCCACCAAGTGTTTCCGTAATTCAATCATGGTGGGCCGGCGCTCGAAGCGAGCTTGTCCCACCCTACAGTGTGCGCAGATTCAAAACGGCGGCGGCCTTGAACGCCTCGCCGTAGGTCTCGCATCAGGGAGGCCCGTTGGTGTATCGTGGGCTATCCTTGGTGAGGGGAACCCCTTGTTAGGACCGGTTGAGTTTTTTCCTGCCTTACCTTCCCGCCAGACGAACACACCAGACCAACCGCCAACCCGGACGCGCGACGTGAGGACGATTGAATGCGACATCGTTGGATCATCCCTGTACTCCTGACGACCGTCACCTCCTCGGCGCTCGCCCAGGCACCGACCGAGGAAGGGCTGAAGTTCTTCGAGATGAAGATTCGGCCGGTGCTTGTGCAGCACTGTTACAGTTGCCATTCGGTGACGGCGCGCGATGCGAAGAAGTTGCAGGGGGGGCTGTTCCTCGATTCGGCCGAGGGGCTGCTGGTTGGCGGTGAGAACGGACCGGCCCTCGTCAAAGGAAAGTCGGCCGAAAGCCGGATGATCAAGGCG
>JAYUFF010000869.1:0-3934 GCA_043738825.1 Schlesneria sp. | reverse complement strand
CGGACGCTGGGAGACTTCTAGGCGAGCGGCAAGAGATATACCTCACGCGGCCCAAGGTGAGTCGTTTAACCGCGTGGGCATCGCCCCGCGCGTTTTGAGCGTGAACTGTCGCTCACGCGCGGGGCGATGCCCACGCGGTTAAACGACTCACCTTGGGCCGCGTGAGGTATATCTCTTGCCGCTCGCCTAGAAGTCTCCCAGCGTCCGCTGATCGCTGCGGTGCGCGAGTCGCTGGTAGGTGCCCCATTTGGAGGTATCGGTGGGATAAGTCACGTCGATAAACGAATGGACGTTCTCACTGATGAACCGAACCGACCCATCGCACAGCAGGAAGTTGGCACCGCCCCGATGCATGCTGCTGGCTCCAAAGAACACGCTGGGTGGAGGCGGTTGACCATAACAAGACGATATGCACGGCAACTCGGAGTTCATATTGACCGCCATCGTAGCGACCAGCGAATACGGGCCCCAATCGGGACTACATTGCAAGCTGTAGAAGAAGCTCGTCCCCGACCAGAGCGCTCCACCGTGGCTGCACCCGCCGACGGGAGTCAAATACGCGCGTTCTGTCGCCAGGATCGTGTTGCTCGTCCCATCGATGATGTCGGCGAGCCCAATTTTGGAGTCTCTTTCAAAGATCCCATTTCCAACTGCACCCACCGACGGAGATTGCTGAAACGCCGCCACACCGCGCGAGCCGACATAACTGGCCCTAGCGACGCCCACAGGAAAGTCATCACCATCAGGAGGTTGATTGGGTTCATCATTATTTCCATCGGAACCGAACAACCCATCAATGTCCGTGATGGCTCCGCGCAGCGCGTTCTGGGTGGGGCCGGAATCAGACGGGCAGAGGAAGATCGGCATTGACCGCTGCAATTCCTTCACCTTGGCCTGATTGAGCAGCGATACCGTGAACGGTTCGGCTCCGGGTTTGAGTGCCAGGTACAGGGCACTCTGCTCCAGTTGGGGAAGGATCATCGTGTGCCAACTCCACGTCGAGTGGTTTCCGTCATCGCGCCAATTGCTCGCGTAGTTCGTCGTCCAGCCGGGAGGAAACGTCTTGAACGTGTCGTGGTAGTTGTGCAGTGCCAGTCCGATCTGCTTGAGGTTGTTTTGGCACTGAGTCCGTCGTGCCGCCTCCCTCGCCTGTTGCACGGCGGGCATCAGCAGTGAGACCAGAGTGGCGATGATCGCGATCACGACCAGCAACTCTATTAGCGTGAAGCCTCGACGGGGACGAAGCCGGTTGACGCAAGAAACGTGTGTCATGGCAGTGCCTCTTTCTAAAGGGGACGGGTGCTCAAAGAGATGAGCGGGACGGGTGGTGACTCACTTCATAACGATGGCAGGCTCTTGGAACATGGTACTAGCGGCGCGAACCGATGGGAACGGGTTGTCCGGTGACGGCGGCGGCCGCTTCGCGCACGGCGAGGACATCGTCGTACAGGCAATCGAATAATCGGGGCAGCGTGGTGGCGGTGTGGTCTCCGAATTCCTTGATGACGGCGATGGCGGTCAATCGACGGGAGGCATCGACCGAACCCAACTCCTGCATCAGAACCGGAACGAAGTCGGACAGGCAAGGAGCGAGTTTCTGAAAGGCCTGCAAGGCGGCGGGTCGAGTCGCCTCGTGCTTGTCGAACAGGCGCGCATACAGATCATCGACCAGGAACCGCGCCGGCTCACCGATTGCCCCGACCGCTTCAATGGCGGCGCGTCGGACGCGCGAGTACTCGTCGTTCAGCATCGGCTTCAATCGAGGCACGGCATTCTTCGCGGCGGGACCGAACGCGATGAAGCCGCGCGTCGCGGCCTCGCGAATGGTCCACTCCTTGTCCTGCGTCAGCGAGATCAGGATGGGCAGCGTCTTGGGATCGCCGGGGCCGACGCGCGTGAGGGCCTGCACCACCGCCAGCCGAAGTGAAACGGTGATGTCCTGCGCCTGCTGCATCAGCGCGGGGAGCGCCGCCCGCGCGGCCGGCCCGATCGCCGCGCACGACTGCGCCGCCGCCTCGCGCACTCCCGGCTCGCGATGGAAGAGCAACTGCACCAACTGCGGTGGGAAGTCGGTCGCGTCGATGTCGGTCTTGCCCGAGCGACTCGAAAAGATGAGGCCGACCGCTTCCGCCGCCGCGGCTCGGACGGTGCGATCGTCGTGTTCGAGGCATGAGACGATCACCGGCAGGCTGGATCGCGCGGCCGGGCCGATGCGACCGAGCGCCCTGATCGCGGCAGCGGTCGGCTCGACCTCGTTGCCTTGAGCGACTCGGGCCAGTCCCGCGACGGCCGATGCGGCGGCAGGCCCCATCTCACCGAGCGAACTCGCCGCCGCCGCGCGCACCGAGGCCGAGGCATCACGCAGCAGCGGTTCGAGCGCCGGCACCACCGACGCCGACATCGAGCCGAACCGTCCCAACGCCGCCGCGACTCGCGCGCGAACAACGCTCGACTCGGTCATCAAACCCTGAATCAGCGCGGGAACACTCGGCGATCCGATCGCGACGAGCGACTCCAGACTGGCCGCGCGCACCGCCGCGTCCTCGTCGTTCAACGAACGAACGAGCGAACTCAGGTTGCCGGGTGAACCCCGACGCCCGAGACGCTGTGCCGCCCCGGTCCGAACCGATGTCGGCAGCATCGTCATCCGCAGAAGGGAGCGAGAAATCACGGTAAAGGTGCTTCAGAACAGGGGACGAACGCGAGCGGCAGAACATGACTGACCCGTAGGATGGGCACTTTTGCCCGTCCGGCTTTGGTGTTGCAGAGCGGACGGGCAGGAGTGCCCAACCTACGACCGGGTAAGCTTGCTCCTACCGCTTGCATACGAACGGGAAACGAAAAGGTCGGCCGGTCAACAACAACCGTTTTCCGGGACAGGGACATTTTCATGGTTTTTTTGACGCAGCGTTGGCTGGCGTGGAGGCCGGGAGCAGGGCGGAACTCGGATCCGACGGGGCGTTCGCTCCCGCGCCGGTGCTTTCCTTGGGATTAATCAGCCGTTGAGCGCGGCTCATGTGGTCCGCGTACAGTCGTTCAAACTCGGAAGCATCGGCCGGGTTCTTGAGCAATTCCAACAGGCCATGCTGACCGGCCCACATCAATTCCTGTTCGGCCGGCCGGGCCGCGCTCGCTCGTTTCTTGAGGCCGTCCATCAGCACGCGAATTCGCGGACGCTCGCGGGTCAGCGCGAGCAACCAATCGGTGGGACCGGTCTTTTTTGCGCGCAGCTCGTTCAACTTCTGATGGCATGCGGCAAACTCGCGATAGATCGTGCTGGCCGACGGCGGCTGTCGCCACCAGACGATCAACGCCACGACGGCAGCGGCGGAGATCACGATGGCCCACAGACGACGCTCGCCTCCAACGAGATCGGCCATCAGTTTCCATGTCTGACCCACTGACGAACGAGTCGCGCCAGAGGTCGGCTTGGCATGCGGAGTCGGTGAGTTCTTCGAGGCGACGGCGTGCGACGGCCCGGCCGTTTTCGCTTTGGCATCGGGACGCACCGCGCCCGCGCGCGACGGCGACTCCAAACCGCGAGCCTTGTTCGTCGGCAACGGCGTCGCTGACGAAGGCCGAGCGGCGTCGCGTTCCTCCGGCAGGGCATCCAGTTCGACATCGGACAGACTCGGCGCGCGAGTCGGCAGGCGCAGCGATGGCCGTCGCGCACTCAGGACGCTCGACACCGGTTGCCATTCGCCGTCCGATCCCACTTGCACGAACTCGTCGGCGTTGAGCCGTCCGGCATCGAGCCGCGCTTTCAACTCGCCGCGCGAGATCGGTCCCACGGGATGGCCCGCCCCCCACAAGAAGTATTCCAGTCCGTCGTCGATCGCGTCGAGTGGCGGCTCGACCTGTTTGGCGGCTGGTGCGACAAGACGTTCGCCAACGGAGGGAACCATGCGGTCGGACGGCAACGGCATCGACACGA
>JAYUFF010000868.1:0-3940 GCA_043738825.1 Schlesneria sp. | reverse complement strand
TCGGATACGGCTCCGAAGTCGTCGCCAACAATTTTGCGACGTGATTCAACTGATCGAGGCCCCGTTTCTCCTCGCCGTTCAGCAGCCGGCCCCAACCGACCGCCAAGGCCGCCGGCAGGAAGGGCGTCTGCTCCAAACGAGCCGCCGTTTGGAAGACATCGAGCGCCTCGGATCGCTCGCCGTGATGCCACAGCGCGAGGCCGAAGGCATAGTCGAGGCGCGGGTCATCGTCGAACTGCTCGCGCGCCGTCGCGTAGTCCTTCCGCAATTGAGCCAGCGACAACTCGGATGGACGGGGGTGCGCGATCGCGTTCAACAGCCGATTGCGATGACCGTTGTAGAGCATGCGCGGCTTCGACGTTTCGGCCGCGAACCATTTCACCGGGTAATCAAAATCCTGCCAGCCGAGATTCACCAAATGAGCCGCCGCCTGCAACAGATCGGCCGGAATCGCACCGGCTCCGTTGGCGGCGGGCTGGGCCGCTTGAGCCGCATCGTTCGGCGCGAGCCGTTTGGCATCCAACCCATTCGCGCCAAGATCGCCCGGCTCGACATTGACCAGTGGATCAATGGGTTGCTCACCCAGCCGAGCCACCGCGTTGATCCGATCCGCTCCGCGCGCATGCCGCTCATCGAACGAACGCGAAGTCGATGGCAGCCCGGTTAGCGACGAAGAGGCCGCGCGGGACAAAGCGTCGCCCGTTTCGGAGCGGCTCACCGCCGCCTCCGTCTCCGGCAACGGAGCCACCTTACGAAAGACCGGCAGCCGCCGCGCCGACGAGAGCGCATCGCGGCCGATCGTTTGCCACACACCCGCGACGATCACGGCCAATCCCAACAGGAGCAGTCCGCGCACCAGCCAGCGTTCGTGCGGACGGTACTCGTTGGATGAGGTCGGTGGCTTGGCGGCTGGTTTCGTTGCTGGCGGTGTCTCGGGAGTGATTGGTTTCATGGCAGGAGACCCAAGGCCGGACGGCCAGCGTGATTCAGAAGGGAACAGCCAACAACATCATGATCGCTCACGTCCCGTCTGTCGACAGGGAGTTGCTCGATCGCGCAGACGATTTCATCCCGATGCCGAGATGTCGGCCAGGTCCGCACGGATCGTTTCGTAGGTGGTGTCGAAGGCCAGCGCGGCGGGGTCGGGCGTGATGCCCCAGTGCTGGCAGGCGGCTCGGTAAACGTCGGGCCACCAGTTGCGGTGTTCGGTCAGGCCCTGATCGAGATACTCGCGCCAGTGACTGAGAACTTTGGACCAGCAGCGGTCGCCATAGGCCAGCGCGGCGTTGAGGTCTCCGTAATCCTTCACGTACCACTCGCGACCAATCTGCGAGTGCAAGACCTCGTCGGCCCAGTCGAAGTCCTGAAACAGAGCGGAGAGCGGCACGCCCGACGCCCGACCGACTTCCCACTCGTACCGCTTGCCCCGGCGCGGCATCAGGCCCTGTTCGATGAAGAACAGCACCGCGTGACGCTCCTGCGGCGTGAGTTGCGTGTTCAGGTTCAGCGACCATGTGAAGTTGATCGGGATCTGCGACCAGTCGATCCCCAGGTGGACGAACCCGACCTCACCGAGCATCGCATGGCGAGCCTCATCCCACAGTTGCCGCGACATGTCGCGATAGAACTTCCACGGCTTCCCCTTCGTCTGGTGAATGATGCTGGCCATCATCTCGGGCACGTCGATCTCGCGCAGCCGCTTGTAAAACATCATCAACACCTTGTCCCGCGCGGCAAACCGGTCGTCATACAGAAACGCCTCCGGGTTGACTCCCGCGTTGTACGAATCGGTGAAGCGGGCGTCGCGTTTGGGGACCGGGTCGTACTGGAAGGGTGTCACTGAGAAGTGGGGCGAGAGGGTTGAGGGTGAGCTGGAATCGCCTGTCTTGTCCCCTCGCCCCGGCTCTGCGGGGAGAGGGATAGGGTGAGGGGTCTTTTCCTCTCGTGTTCCCTCCGCACTCCGCGCTCCGAGTTCCGCGCTCGCCACACACTCGTGCAACAACGCGATCCACCGCACAAGCCGTTCGCGCGCGGCGACATCGACGAGACTCGCGACCGCCTGCCGACCGAAGGCCCGCATGTCCTCCAGTTCCAGCAGACAGAAGCGGTTCAGCCGGACTGTCGGTGCGTCGGCGAGCGGGTTCGTCGTGGCTCGGTACTGTTCGAGCGAGTCAATCATCGCGGGGACGATCACCTCGTAGATGCCGACCACCAGTTCGACGTGACTCGGCGCACAGAGTACTTCGTTGCACAGCAGCTTCAGCGCCTCATGCGGCACGACATCCAGGCCGAGCGGCGGTTCGCGCAGTTCGCTCACCCGCTGCCGATACGCCGAGGCATGCTCGGCACACAGATAGGCATGCAGACTGAAGGCCGTCTTCAGCTCATACACCGGCTCGGCCGTGATCCGCGCGGTCAGCATCTCGTGCAACCGGACGAGCACGTAATGCAGCCGCTTCATCCAGCCCACACACTCCTCCACGGAAAGCGTCGCCCGCTGAGCCTCCTCAAACGAACAGAGGCCAGCCAGTGGAGGGAGGTTGCGGTGAGCGGGCGATGCGATCAGCATGGCCAATTCCTCGAAAGTTGCGACAAAGTGCCAAAGGAGACGCGGCCGATTATAGTGCTGTGGTGTCCGATGAGATTCACCAAGAGTACATTCGGTGGAAGTACCGTGTTCCGCCCCGATTTCAAAGAGTCTGTTCGATCGTAAAGCGCCGATGATTCCAACCGACTGGCAGGCAAAGCTGAGAAACGACCCTCGCACGATCGAGGAGTTGGTGCAGTACGCGCTCACGGAACCCGATGAAGATCGCGCATGGGATGCCGTTACTGTTTTGCACTTTCGCTCGACGCGCGAGATTTTTGATGCGGCGATGAAGTTGAGCGCAAGTGCCATCGCAAAGAAGCGAGAACTCGGTGCGGACATCCTTGCTCAGTTCGGCCGCTTTGAACAGCGACCCTATCCGCTCTTCGACGAAACCGTCGAGCGACTCGTGGCAATGCTGCCCGGTGAGCAAGATCCGGGAGTGCTGTACGCTGTCGGAACCGGACTTGGCCATCGCGACGATGCGCGCGGCGTCGAACCGCTCTCGAAACTCAAAAGCCACCTTGACGATGACGTTCGATACGCCGTCGTCATGGGGCTGGCTGGCCAAACTGACCCATTGGCCATTCAAACACTCATCGACCTGACGCGTGACGACGCCACTAAGGTCAGGGACTGGGCGACGTTCACACTCGGCGTCCTGTGTGACCTCGACACTCCCGCCATTCGCGATGCGCTCTGGCAGCGGACGGACGACACGCATAACAACGCGCGGTGCGAGGCTTTTGCCGGACTAGCCCAACGCCACGACGAACGAATCATTCCAAAACTGATTGCCGAGTTGAGACACGAGGAGATTCAGACACTCGCGATTGAAGCTGCCCACGATCTCGGGAGCCCGCAGTTGCTGGAGGTGCTACACGAATTGAAAGGGTTCAAGTTCGACGAACCGACTCACGTATTGATTGATGAAGCCATCGTGAGCTGCACGAAATCCGCAGCGGACATGACACCAACTCTCGTTTGAGCCCAACTCTCCTCCCATGCACGTCGTTCACTACATCACGCGGCTGATCGTCGGCGGGGCGCAGGAGAATACGCTGCTGACCGTCGAGGATCAGCACCACCTCTTTGGCGACAAGGTGACGCTCATCACGGGGCCGGGGTTGGGACCGGAGGGGTCGCTGGAGGAACGGGCACGGCGAGGCGGGTTGGATTTGCGAGTCATCGACTCGTCGCGGCGGGCCATTCATCCGTGGCAGGACTGGCGGACGTATCGCGAGCTGATCCGCCTGCTGCGCGAGATCAAGCCGAACCTGTTGCACACGCACTCATCCAAGGCGGGGATCATCGGTCGGGCTGTGGCCGCGAAGTTGAGACTGCCGTGCGTCC
>JAYUFF010000867.1:0-10415 GCA_043738825.1 Schlesneria sp. | reverse complement strand
TCCTGAGTTTGTCGATGTCTGTGAGCAGCCACTCCTGAACACCCGTTGCCGCCGCGCTGCTCAAAAACCGACGATTCGTCAGCACGAGCAGCGTCGAGCGATACTGCCGTTGGTTGTCGATGTCGGAAGTCATGCAGGCCACGACGGTCTCACCGGGCGTCAATCTGGACTCGATCAACTGTCGCAACGCAGGCTCGACGGACAACCAGCCCTCGACGTGCGAGGCCGCTGGAATGGGGGACTCGTTCAATGCACGGACCTGTTTGTGAAATGGAGAGGCTCGATTCGGGACGCGCAGAGAGTACCGGACGCCCCGTCGCAGAGTAAGCCTCGGTGAGGACCGCACAATCGCCACGGCTGCTGCGTGAATCTTGAGGATGCGTCGGAAAACGGTCAGCACGCTGCCAAAAGTGGAGTTTCCCGATCCAAGAAAACTGAAGCGAGACTCATGATGCAAGGGTCATGGCGAATGGACCTGCAAGAACTGCTGAACGGGCGGTGATCGGGAAGTTGAACGAGTCTGGTGGTCTGCGGGAATTGTTCATGGAATCACCGGGGAACAGCCGTAATAATGCGCAGCCGTTGGTCAGAACGGATTTCCGGCCATTCCCACTCGACCGGGGCTTAGGTTGCATGGAGTCCTTCGCCCCGCCTTGGCCAACGTTCATTCCCCCCGCTGCGTTCTCCCGGCATTCCCCATGCAGATTCGCAAAGTCCTCGCCCTGCGAGGCCCGAACATCTGGTCGCGACACACGGTCATCGAAGCGTGGGTCGATCTTGGCCCATTGAAGGACTCATCGTCCGAGCAATTTCCCGGCTTCAACGACCGGTTGATGGCTTGGCTCCCGTCACTGATCGAAC
The DNA here is from genome assembly GCA_043738825.1 of Schlesneria sp. Lineage (GTDB taxonomy): Bacteria > Planctomycetota > Planctomycetia > Planctomycetales > Planctomycetaceae > Schlesneria. The sequence continues at coordinate 9,554 of JAYUFF010000867.1, read as the reverse complement.
ATCGATGCAGCGTGGGTGAGCGAGGCGGCTTCTTCCAACGTCTGCGACGCGGGACGTACCTCGCACACATCCTCGAACACACGACACTCGAGTTGCAGACGCTGGCCGGAACGCCGGTCGGATTCGGAAAGGCGCGAGAGACTTCCGAGGACGGTGTCTACAAGGTGGCGATTCGCTACCAAGAAGAGGTGCTCGGGCGGGAGTGCCTCGATGTCGCCCGCGAACTGCTGATGGCTGCGATCTTTGACCAGCCGTTCGAGATCGACACGCACGTCAAGCGGCTGCGACTCCTCGCCGACCGCGTCTGTTTGGGGCCGAGCACCAACGCCATCGTGGACGCGGCGCGGGCGCGCAACATTCCCGTACGCCGCTTGAACGCCCGCAGTCTCGTGCAGCTCGGTCAGGGGGCGCGGCAGCGCCGCATCTGGACCGCCGAAACCGACAACACGAGTGCGATCGCCGAGTCGATCGCGCAGGACAAGGATCTCACGAAGACCCTGCTCCGATCGGCGGGCATTCCGGTTCCGGAAGGCCGCGAAGTCCACAGCCCCGAAGATGCCTGGGAGGCCGCGAAGGAGCTGAATGGTTCCGTGGTCGTCAAGCCGACGGATGCCAATCACGGACGCGGCGTCTTCATGGACCTGACCGACGAACAGCAGATCAAGACCGCCTACCTGAACGCGATCGACGAAGGGTCGGGCGTGCTGGTCGAGCGATTCGCACCGGGATTGGAGCATCGACTGCTCGTGATTGGCGGGAAGCTGGTCGCGGCGGCGCGGGGCGATGCGACCGAGATGATCGGTGACGGCCAGCACACGATCGCCGAATTGCTCGAATTGCAGATCAACGTCGATCCGCGGCGCGGCTCGGATGAAACTTCGCTGTTGGCAAAGATTGGGATTGATCGGCTGCTGACCGTCGAACTGAAGCGTCAGGGCTACACCCCGGAATCCGTTCCCACAGAAGGCGCGCGTGTGACGATTCGACGCCACGACGTGCCAACAGTCGATGTGACCGATAGCGTCCATCCGTCGATTGCCGAGCACGCGGTTCAGGCGGCTCAGGTGATCGGACTCGACATCGCCGGCTTGGACCTCGTCGTGGAAGACATCGGCCGACCGCTGGAAGAGCAGGGCGGCGTGGTGGTCGAAGTCAATGCCGGTCCCGGGTTGCTGATGCACTTGAAGCCCAGTTCGGGCAAGCCGCGTCCCGTTGGGGAAGCGATCGTCGCGACACTGTTTCCAAATCTCGAAGACAACGGACGAATCCCCGTCGTCTCGGTGACAGGCACGAACGGCAAGACGACGTGTACCCGCATGGTGACGTTCATTCTGAAGTCGGCCGGATACTTCGTGGGCATGACGTGCAGTGACGGCGTGGCCGTCGATGGCCGGATCATCGAACAGGGCGACTGCGCCGGGCCGCGCAGCGCCAAGAACGTGCTGCTCAACCCGTTGGTCAACGCGGCGGTGTTCGAGTCGGCTCGCGGCGGCATCCTGCGTGAGGGACTGGGAGTCGACAAGTGTGATGTCGCCATCGTGACCAACATTGGCGAAGCCGATCATCTCGGCAAGGCGTACATCGACTCTCCGGAAGACATGTTCAAGGTCAAGCGGACACCAGTCGATGTCGTGTTGCCCACCGGGATGGCGGTCCTCAATGCGACCGATCCACTGGTGGTTGATATGGCCGAGCTGTCGGCTGGCGGTGTGACCTTCTTCGCGCGCGATCCCAATCATCCGGTGATCCAGCGACACCGCGCAGCCGGCCGACGCACGGTCGTCGTCCGCGACCGAAAGGTCATGCTGTGCGAAGGGGCTCAGGAATCGCCGCTGATCGCGCTGGATGATCTCCCCTGTACGCACGCCGGGCGAGTGGGCTTTCAAGTGGAGAACGTTCTCGCAGCGGCAGCGGCCGGTTGGGCGTTGGGTGTTGATCTGCCGAAAATCGCGGCCGGGTTGCAGGCATTTCAAGGGAACCTGTTCGACAATCCCGTCCGCTTCAACGTGCTGGAGTCTGCCGACAAGACGCTGGTCGTCACCGATGGCCGCAATGCGTCCGCACTCGTGGCGTTGATTGAGGCCCTCGACAACTTCCTGCACGAAAAACGGACGGTCGTCTATTCGGCCGAAGAAGATCGGCGAGACCAGGATCTCATCAAGCAGGGCCAACTGTTGGGCCGGGGTTTTGACCGGGTGATTCTGTGTGAGATTGAAGGCGGAGTGGAGCGGCCTGTGGGTGATGTCACCCGACTCTTGCGAGCCGGGGTTGTAGGAGCGACACGAACCCGACAGATCGAGGAGATTCGAGATTGGACCGCCGCTGTCGATGCCGCATGGAGTAGTCTCGGACGCGGTGAGATGCTGGTGATTCAGACGTGTACCGTTCCGAAGACGGTGCGAAAACTTCAGTCACTGCTGGGCTTGGAACCGGCCGAAGCTGTGGTGGCATGACGATTGCAATGGTTGAGACGATCAAAGGTTCGCTGAGGCGGGCCGCGAACATACAGAACTGCCAAGAAGGACTCCCCCGGTGGAGGGTGCTCGCAGGAGGAAGTCAGCAACGCAAGAAGTTGTTGACAAGAGCAGCGACAGCCAGACGGCTTGTCGGAGTCAGTTCAAGGTGGTTGACGAACGCAGAAATCTAAGGACAACCGCATCATGGACATGAACACAACGCGAGCTTTGCGTGGTCCGAACATTTGGTCGCAATCGACAGTCCTCGAGACAATTGTCGATCTTTCGCGGCACGTTCTGCTTTCCGCCAACGACGTGGATGTCATCCGAGGCCGTGCCATCCGGATGCTCGCCGGAGTTGTAACTCCTCTCGCGGCCAACGTTCGCGACGGTTCGAGCCATTCACCCCGGCTGGCCTTGGCCGAGCTCATGGTACGAACGGCGATCGAACTTCAAACTCAAGCTGGCTCGGCGGTGACACTTGGTCGGGTCGCTGAAACAAAAGAGGCGGGCCAATACAAATGCGTCGTTCAGTACCGCGAAGAGCCGGTCGGACGCTTGGCCTTGGACGTGGCCGCCGCTTTCGTTCGAGCCGTCATTGAGGACCAACCGTTCGATGTCTCGACGAAGCTGGAGGAGATTCGCAGCCTCGACCAGCAGATCAGGCTCGGCCCCAGCACCGGCTCGATCGTCCGGGCGGCTCAGAACCGAGGAATCCCGGCGCGTCGTCTAAATGATCGCAGTTTGGTGCAACTCGGATACGGTTCTCGCCAGCATCGCATTCTGGCGGCCGAGACCGACAAGACCTCGGCCGTCGCCGAATCGATTGTTCAAGACAAGGAACTGACGAAGAACCTGCTCGCAGCGATCGGCGTCCCGGTTCCGAAGGGCCGCCCCATCACGAGTGCCGAGGATGCTTGGGAGGCCGCTCAGGAAATCGGGGTGCCGGTCGTCATCAAGCCGCAGGATGGAAACCAGGGACGCGGCGTGGCCGTGAACCTCAACACTCGCGAACAAGTGATGGCCGCTTACGCTGCCGCGAAAGACGAAGGCAGCGACATCATCTGCGAGAAGTTCGCTCACGGACAGGACTATCGGCTGTTGGTGATCGGCTACAAGCTCGTGGCCGCCGCGCGACGTGAGCCTCCTCAAGTGACCGGCGATGGTCGGAACACGATCTCGCAGTTGGTGGACGAAGCGAACAAAGACCCCCGTCGCGGGGAGAACCATGCGACCGCGCTCAGCAAGCTCCGGCTCGACGAAATCGCCAAGGGCGTGCTCGCCGAACAGGGCCTGGCGGTCGATTCGGTTCCCGCAGCGGGGCAGGTTGTTCTCATCCGTCGCAACGCCAATCTCAGCACGGGCGGTTCGGCGACGGATGTCACGGATCTCGTCCACCCCGAGGTGGCTGCTCGAATTGTTGAAGGCGTCCGAATGGTGGGCCTCGACATCGCCGGAGTCGATGTCGTCGCGACCGACATCAGCCGACCGCTCGAACAACAGGGCGGTGTGATTATTGAGATCAACGCTGCTCCCGGTCTGCGAATGCACCTCGAACCGTCCTACGGCAAAGGCCGCCCGGTGGGTGAGGCCATCGTCGGTACGATGTTCGGTGAAGCGGACGATGGTCGTATCCCGACGGTCTCCGTCACCGGAACGAACGGCAAAACGACGACGACTCGGTTGATCGCTCACATGCTGCGTTGCACCGGCAAGCGAGTCGGCATGACCTGCACCGACGGCGTGTACATCAACGACCGCCGCATCGACACGGGAGATTGCAGCGGGCCGAAGAGTGCTCGCACGGTGTTGGCCAACCCGGTCGTGGAAGCGGCCGTACTGGAGACGGCTCGCGGAGGAATCCTTCGCGAAGGCTTGGGCTTCGATCTCTGCCACACGGCCGTTGTGACCAACATCGCTGATGGAGATCATCTCGGATTGAACGGCATCGACACGCCCGAGCAACTCGCCCGCGTGAAGCGTGTCACCGTCGAGGCCGTCGCACCGCACGGCTATGCGGTCCTCAATGCCGAAGATCCACTCACCGCCGCGATGGCCGATTACTGCCCCGGCAAAGTGCTGTTCTTCGGGAAGTCGCCCGAGAACGCCATCCTCGCCGCGCATCGAGCCAAAGGTGGCAAGGTGGTCTATGTGCAGAACAACTGCCTCATGGCGGCCGAGGGTTCATGGGAGGCTCGCATCGCTCTGCTCGACGCCGTGCCGCTGACCTTCGGCGGATTGATCGGCTTCCAGGTCGAGAACGCGATGGCCGCCGCCGCCGCCGGTTGGACGCTGGGCATCCCCTTCGAGATGATTCGTTACGCGCTGGAGTCGTTCGTCAACGATCCCCAGAAAGTGCCCGCCCGCTTCAACGTCGTGCAGTTTCGCGGCTCGACGATCGTGATCGACTACGGACACAACTCGGCGGCGCTGGTCGCGCTGTGTGACGCCTTCGACAAGATGCCGCACGAACGCCGCCTGATCGTCTACACGGCCGCCGGTGATCGTCGCGATGAGGACATCATCCAGCAGGGTGAGTTGATCGCGAACGGCTTCGACGAGATGGTTCTGTACGAAGACAAATGCACGCGGGGCCGGGCCGATGGCGAAGTGATCCGACTCATGCGCCAGGGCCTGGCCCTGGGCAAACGTCTCAAGGCAGAGCGAGTCCACGAGACTCGCGGCGAGATGCTGGCCATCGAAATGACGCTCCGCAAAATGTGTCAGGGAGACCTCGTGCTGATCCAGGCCGATCAGGTCGAGGAGGCCATCCTCTTCGTGCAGCAGATGCTGCCCAAGCTGGCTGCCGAACACATGACGCTGACTGCCGAACACCTGGCAAGCACTCGATAATCCGGCTGACAACTGAAACAGCAACGCCCGGCGGGCTATTCGCCGGGCGTTGTCATTTCTACTGCAAGCGGCCTTCCGCAGGATTTCGTCCCGTGTGAAACCCGTTTGAGTGGCACGCCCTGAGTCCTCGAAGGGCGTGGGATTTATGCTGAGCCTGATTCCACGCCCTTCGAGGACTCAGGACGTGCCACACTCAGCCGCTACGCCAGCGGCGTGTGGTTCGCTCGCGATTGCTCCCACGCGGTTGGTGTTGGGGCGAAACATCAACCGGTCAGATCAGCCGCCATCTCTTGCGCAGCAGCCATTCGCCGGTGAGCAACATCGCGAGGAACGACAGCACTTCCCAGCGGTTCCAGAGCGGAATCGGTTCGTCCGTTTGCAGCGGGACCGGAGTGCCGCGAGGGATTTCGCCCGGCAATTGATCGACATCGTCGAGCGTATAGAACCGGCCATGCGACAGCTTCGCGGCGAGTTGCAGGTCGGTCTTGTCCATGCCGCGACGTTGCAGTTCGCGCTGCGGGGCCTCGATGCGGAAGTCGGTCGCCGGCGGCGCTTCGTTGAATGCCGGCTGTGAGACCCAGGCGTGATACGCCCCCTCGGCCAGTCGCGGAAGCTGGGCCTCGAACATCGTCGGCGATTCGCGCAGTCGAGTCAGCTTCACCGTCTGGCGTCCCTCACCCTTGCGATCGAGGATCACTGTCACGCCGCCGGCATCGGTGGGGAGAAACCTTTCATCGACGAACCGCACGCGCAGCGTGACCGGTTGGCCGCGCTGATAGACCAGTTGATCGACGCTCAGTTCGGCCGTGCGGTCTTTCCCGATGAGCCGTCCGCGACTGAGATACCGGATCGCCTGAATCCAATAGCGACCGTAATGCAGGTCGCCCGTGCGGAACCGCCAGCGCCACGTTTCGTCGGTCGCGTGAAACAGCACCTTGCCTCCGCCAACCTGCTGCATCGCGATGACCGGCAGTCGGCCGTTCGTCCCCGACTTCAGCGGATGTTCGGCAAACACGCGCACGCCGGGCTTGGTCTTGGGAATCTCCACCAGCCAGAAGAGGTTCGGCAGTCCGTTCCAGATGCGCAGGCTGTCCGCTTCGCTGTCGCCAAGTCGAAACAAACTGTTCCCCTTCTGACCTTCGAGCGTCAGCGTCGGATGGAAGCTGTCGGAGCCAACCGCCTCCACCGCGACGGCTCTCACGTCAGCGGTCGCAAACGGCAGCAGGACTTCGAGCGGCGTCCCGCCGAACGCGACCGGGTTCGATTGCGAACCGGCGATGAAGACGACGCTGCCTCCCTTCTCGCGGACGAAGTCACGCACGTTTTCCATCACGGCGGGGCCGAGCAGCGTGGGCGAGAGATCCCCCAGCACCAGCACGTCGAATTTCGCGAGGTCTTCGCGCTTGACCGGGAAGTGCTGAATGGCCGTCCGGTCCTCTTGGGCATATTCGAGGTCGGCGTCTTGCAGCAACGTGCTCAACTCGATCGACTTGTCTCGTTCAAGCAACTGCTTGAGAAAGCGGAACTCGTAACGCGGCAGGCTGTCGGCCAGCAGCACTCGAATCTTCTCTTCGCGCACGCTGACGTGCCGCGTCTCATGATTGTTCTCCTTGTTGGTCTCATCCGCGGGCGGAACGATTTGGAGGACGAGATCGAACTCACCCGCAGTGGGCGACGTGTACGACAGCTCCACTTTCAGAGCCTGTCCGTCGGCCGGAGCGGTGACCTCCCGAGTGGCCAGCGCGGTCGAGTCCCCCTCTTTGCGCAGCCGCAGCGTCACCTTGCGGCCTGCGTAACCGAAGCCCTTCACCTTGGCCGTGAACTGCATCGGATCGCCGACGAACGCGACCTCATCGACGAGCGTGTCGAACAGTTGCAGGTCTTTCACCGCCTCGTCGCTGCCGAGTCCGACGATGTGCAGTTGGACGCCCTTTCGCCGCGCGGCCTCGGCGATGGTCGAGAGCTTGTCGGCGTCCGAGACGCTCGCCACGCCATCGGTGAACAAGATCAACGCGGCTGGCGGAGTTCCCCGCAGATCGCCCAGCACCTTCTTCACGGCGGGAGCCGGTCGAGTTTGATCGCCCTCCGCCCGTAGCGACTTGATCTCCGCAACAGCCACCTCCAACGGCGAGCCGCCTGTCTTCGTCTTGGGCGTCAGCCCCCGCTTCTCTCCCGGCTTCTCCTGCTGATTTTCATTCTGAGCGGGGGCCGTGAGTCCCCTGGTTCCGCTCACACCATCCTCATCGCCGCCCTCCGCGCCGGCGTCGTCCTTCGCCTCGCCTGCTTTCGACGCGGGCCGAGTTGGCTCCGACGCCTCATCCAGATCACCCACCTCCAATGGCGACGCCGTCCCCGCAAACCGATAGAGCCGCACCTGGTGTTCCCGCTCTAACTCGCGCAAAAAATCACCACCGTTTCGCGTCAGCACATCTTGAGCGAGTGCCAGTCGATGCCCGTCTCGTCCCGGTGTCCGCGCGAGAGTCTTCGCCATGCGAGCCGCCTGTGAAGTCGGCGGGTATTGATCCTGAAGCGACATGCTGGCCGAGACATCGATCATCACGGCGATGCTCGACAGGCCCGTTCGTTCCACGGTGAGGCTCAATTCCGTCAGCATCGCCACGACGAGCGCGAAGACCGCCAACCGCAGCGCGATAAGAGCGAAACGCTGCCGTCCTCGCAGGGCCTCACCGTCGCGGCAATAGACCCACGCGACAAGGACCAGCAACGCGACCGCTCCCACGGCCACCAGCCATGCCGGGCCGGGGTGCCGCCAATCCAAACGCCACGCCGTCCCCTCGCCGGGACTGGGAACCTTCAGCCCGAGATACCACGCCAGAAATTGTTGCAGTTGTTGCATCGGATCACGCAGGAAAATCAGCCAGTGTCCCGGACGCTGAGAGCGTCCGGGACACTCTTCCAGGACACTCTCACTCACGCCGCTCAACGATTGCCATTGAAAGTGCCGAGATTATAGGAAGCCCCCGCGCCCGCGTCGCCTCGGACTGGGATTGCGGTCAGGGCCATCGCCTTTTTTCAAAGTAGCGTGGGACCAGCTCGCTTCGAGCGCCGGCCCACCAGCATGAAACATCGCAAAATGCTGGTGGGCCGGCGCGGCGAAGCACCGCTGGTCCCACCCGACATCCTGCTCAGATTCAAAGCGGCATTGGCCCTGGGATTGCGGTCACTTGGCGAGACCGCCAAAATCTCAATCCGATCCGAAAGCAAGGTTGATTCGATGAGAACGACAACACCTCTCCGACGCGAAGCCCGTCGAAATCGCCACCCGTGGCGATGTTCGCTCGCTGTGATGGTTGCATGCCTGACAGGCGTTGGGTTTGAGGCGGCTCGCTCCGGTGAGTCGCCAGTCGTCGTGGTCGCAAACAGTTCCGCTGCGTCCGGAAAAGTCGGCGACGAGGTTCCGTCGTTCTACGTTCGCGCGGTGACGGGACCGCTGGCCGGGAAGTCGGTCTGCTACGTCTGCCGCCACGGAGACCGTCCGGTTGTCATGGTCCTCTTGCGAGAACTTGGAAGCGACGCGACTGCCTTGTTGAAGGAACTCAATCAGACCGTTGATCGCCACCGCGCCGACGGCTTGCGTTGCTTCGCCGTTTTGGTGACAGGAACTCCACAGCGCGAGGCCCCCCGATTGCAGACGCTCGCGTTTGACGAGAAGCTCGACCTGCCGCTGACTCTGGCGAGCGAGGCGATCGCCGCCGAAACCGCCTTGAACGTCGATCCCGATGCGGCCATCACCGTCGTCCTCTACGAAGACCGCCGCATCGTCCGCCGCTTCGCTCACCGATCGGGCTCGTGCGCCGCCGCCGCCCGCCGTGAGATCGTGTCGGCCGCCGAGAAGCTCGCGACGAAGTAGGTCGCACCCGACACGAGGGCCTGTCGTATAGAAGCCTGACGCGCAAGCGAAGGACTAGCAGGCGGCGTACAATATGATTCCCATGAATGGAAGCGTTGCGGTCTGCTGGGATGGGACGTTCAAACCCTGGAGTACGCAAATGCCGGCACTGATCTGTCCCTCCTCGATGCCAACAACACTTCAAGGCGGCGTTGCCGCGAAAAACTATAAATTCTGCGTGGGAACCACGATCAACAACAATTACTCGGGCGCAACAAACGGGATGTTTCAGTTCAGTCAGGTTGGGTACAAGGGATTACGAGACGTAACGGACGGTTCCAGCAATACCATTGCACTTGCCGAGACCGGTGCTGGAGTCCAGGGAAGCATGTCGA
>JAYUFF010000866.1:0-10421 GCA_043738825.1 Schlesneria sp. | reverse complement strand
GCGCCTCTGATCGCTCGATTCGCCAGCATGTTCACGACTCCTCAGCTTGTGATACCCCACACGGTCTTCGATGACATGTTGATCGAGTGGTACTCTTGGTGAGTCGGGCGGCGTCAGCCCCCGGACATCGCGTCGAAGAGTCCGGGGGCTGACGCCGCCCGACTCACCAAGAGCACCACTCGATCAACATGTCATCGAAGACCGTGTGGGGTATCACAAGCTGAGGAGTCGTGAACATGTTGGCGAATCGAGCGATCAGAGGCGCATTCATGGCGGCACTCTTCACGATGTTGGGTTGGGCAACGCCACCTGTTGTGTCCGCAGCCGAGCCGGAGGTCATCACGAATTCGATCGGCATGAAACTCGTCGCGATTCCGGCGGGGGAGTTCATGATGGGAGCCGAAGAGGATCGGGCCGATACGTTGAACCATTTTCCGTACTGCGACCCAAAGTGGTTGGATGGCGAGCTGCCCCGGCACAAGGTGCGGATCACGAAATCGTTTTACATGGGGCAGCACGAAGTCACGCTGGCTCAGTTTCTGAAGTTCTATCACGCGGCGAATTACAAGGTGGAGATCGAGCGGGATGGCAAGGCGAGTTATGGTTTGGACAAAGACGGTCAATTGGTGGAGTCGATTTTGTTTCGTCCGTGGGATCCACGGGGCTGGAAGATCGAGATGGATCATCCGGTGATTTTTGTGTCGTGGAATGATTGCGCCGCCTTCTGCGAGTGGTTGAGCAAGCAAGAAGGCAAGACGTACCGGCTGCCGACGGAAGCGGAATGGGAGTACGCCTGCCGAGCGGGATCGAACAGTCGCTATCACTTCGGAGACGATCAGGAGGAACTCATCCGTTTCGGTAATGTGGCGGACGCGGATCGACTCAAGTCTGAATTTCCAGACACAACCAATGCGAAGATCCTTTCAAACTACGTTTCACGGCGTGACGGTTATGTGTGGACTGCCCCTGTTGGAAAATTCCGACCAAACGCCTTCGGCCTGTACGACATGCACGGCAACGTTTGGGAATGGTGCTCGGACTGGTACGACGAGCATTACTACGAGAAGTCGTCCGTGGACGACCCACAAGGTCCACCCACCGGCTCGAAGCGTGTGGTTCGGGGCGGTGGCTTCGACCAGTCACCGTTCTTTCTTCGGTGTGCCCGCCGCAACCGTGCCGAACCGTCAAACCGGTACTACTACCGGGGGTTTCGTGCTGTTTGTGTTCGCTAGTCTGTGTTCACGTGTCGTCCGGTCTTTGTCTCTCTGATTCTCTGACCTCTGTTCTCACTTTGGAGTGCGTGCGACTTGTCGCCGCTTTCTTTCTGTCAGCTCTTTTGGCACGCGGCGACTCGTTGCCGAGTTTTGCGAGGGTTTCTTTCGGGACTTGTTTTGCGAGCCTGTTTTGGGCGACGGGGCGGCGGGGGGAAGACAAAGGCAAAGGAAAGAAAACAGGAAGAGATCAAAGAAAGAAAGCGGCGACGAGTCGCCGCACTCCAAAGGGGGACACGATGGGTGGGGACCGGTTGCGAGTGGAGTTGATCGAGAAGGTCTTGCGGTTGCCGGAGTCGGTGCTGGAGCGGGCGGTGGACTTGCTGAATGGGTTGGGTCGCGATGAGCCGCAGGGACTCGCAGCGGTGCCGAGAGCGGGCGAGGCGGATGTTGATGCGAATAGAAAGAAAGCGGCGACGAGTCACTCGCACTCCAAGGTTTGGCCGCACGCGCCGCTGCATCGGCTGACCGAGCAGGGCACGTACATCGTCACGGCGGCGACGTTACACAAGGAGCATTACTTTCGGGGTGAACAGCGGTTGGACTTCCTCGAAGAGAAGCTGCTGGAACTCGCACCGCAGTACGGTTGGCAGCTTGAAGCCTGGGCCGTGTTCTCCAACCACTATCACTTTGTCGGGCACTCGTCGGAATCGCCGACGCGGCTGAAAGAGTTCCTCACGCAGCTTCATGCGGACACGGCCCGCGACATCAATCGCGAAGACCACGCCGAGGGGCGCGAGGTCTGGCACAACTTCTGGGACACGCAACTCACGTTCGAGAAGTCGTATCTCGCGAGACTCAATTACGTGCATCAGAACGCGGTGCGGCATCGGCTGGTGCCGGTGGCGAATCAATATCGCTGGTGCTCGGCCGCATGGTTCGAGCGGACATCGCCGCCGTCTCAAGTGAAGACCATCTACAGCTTCAAAACCGATCGCGTAGAAGTCCAAGACGACTTCGATCCCTGCTGAGCTTGGGAGCAAGGTAGGGCTGATTCCACCGGCCATTCTTATGACTGGCCGACTGAGGCAAGGCCGGTGGAACCGGCCCTACGTCACTACGTCACGTTGCGATGTGGCCGACTCAAATCTGCGAGTATTCGGCGGGGGTGAGCAGTTTGTTGGTGATCTTGGAGACGATGCGTTTGTCTTCGTATTCGGGGATGGCTCGCAGGGCCTTCCATTCGGGGTCGCCGCCGAACTTTTTCCAGGCGTCGCCTCGCGCGGCTTCGTCGCTAAACGCGAGCAGGTAGGTGAGGTTGGGCAGTCTCGCGCCGACGAGCGCTTCGCCGAAGAAGACCGGGGTCAGGCCGACTCGACGGAAAATCGACAGCTCTCCTTGGTTGAACATTTCGATTTTCATTTTGGCCGCCGCCTCGTTGTGGCTTTCGTAAATGCGCAGGTTGAACAGTGTCGGCTTGCCGGTCGGGGCCTCCAGTTGCGGCATCCCTTCGATCGCGGCGAACAGCGAACTTTCGACCCGCTCATAAACGGGATCGGTGGCCGGGATCGACAGGTACTCGGCGGCGGCCTTTTGGTAGGCGGCGTCGGACCACAGCCCGGCCGTCACCGCCGCCATCTGCTCCGCACTTTGATAGGGGATCAGCAGATAGGCGACCGGCGTCTTTGGGGCGGGCGTTTCGTAATACACTCCCACCGACTTCACTCCCAGCCGATTGAGGGCCGGGATCAGCGCCTGGCTGAAGTAGGCATCGAGCAGCGGCTGCTTGTCGGCTTTCAGCAGATACGTCCGCAACTCGAACAGTTGTCGCGCAGGCTTCGGCTGGTCCTCGGCGGCCGATGTCAGGGCGGGCAGTGCGGCGAGACCGCTGGTGGCAATCGTCGTGTGCAGGAACGTGCGTCGCTTCATGGTGAGGTCTCCGTTGTGAAAAAGAACTGCGATCGAGTGCTTCGCCAGGCTTGGAAATTGTGGTGACGCTACTGTAGTCCGGTCGCTCCGCCGACCGGATGTCCCGCCGGCGGAGCGGCGGGACTACAGTAGCCGGTCGCCCCGATCTCCGCGAACAAGTTTGACGCGGCGCTAGCCGTCGGGATCGTCGATCAACTGCTGCAATCGCGCCGCATGTTCGGGCAACAGACTCGGCAGCCACGAGTTGTCGATCAAGCCCACATCGAGCAAGTCGAGCAGATGAACCTGGTCCTTGCGACGAAACGAATTCAACTTCATCCGCACGAGTGCCTCCAGCGAGAGCACCGCGTAGTCCTCGGCGGGAACCGCTTCGCTGACATCGGCCGAGGGCGTGGGATACGTCGGACGGACCTTCTCACCGGCGAACAGAAGATGCACCGCATCGCGAGGACTCCCCTCGGGACCGTCGATGAAGCAATCGACATCCAGGATGTTGTGATGCTCAAATCCGACGGCCTCCAAGGCCACCTTCACGGCATCAAAGTCGGAGCGACGGACGAGGATGTCCACGTCCTGAGTGTTGCGGACGGCGGCGCGATCCACGCGCGCCACCCAGGCTGCGACGGCATTCCCTCCGGCAACGGCATACGGAATCCCGGCGCGGTTGAGTGCGGCGGTCGCTCGACAGGCTCGTTCGCGCACGGCTTCCACGGCTTCAATCATCCTGTTCCACGAGAAGTCTTGGAGTACCACCGCCATCATGCACCTCGCCTGATCTCACGTGTTGACCGACTCGTCATCACTGCGCCTCGGGCGGCAGGTCCAACAAGTAGACCTTGCCGTCGTTGGCGAGGACCGTGATCTGTTTGCCGGAGGGTGAGTACGTGCCCGAGTAGACCACGGTCGGCAGCTTCTGGCTGAACAACGGCTTCTCTTGGTTGGGATCCCAGATGTGGATGTTGCCCGCGTAGCCAACGGTCAGCAGGCGGTTGCCTGCGGCGTTGAACTCGACCTTGTAGATGTCGTCCTTGTGTCCGGCGAGGGCCTTGATCGGCGCGGGGTCGCCGAAATTCCAGACGAAGATTTTGCGGTCGAGTCCCGCCGCCGCGACCTGCTGTCCGTTGGGGCTGAGCGCGACCGAGTAGACCGAATCGTTGGGGCCGTTGTATTTGCGGACCTCGGCACCGTCAGCTTGGTTGTAAACGCGAACCGTCTTGTCGCCGCCGGCCGTGACGATGAAGTTGCCGTCGGGTGTGAAGGCCAGCGAGTAGATCGCTCCCCCTTGTGCGGCGAAGGTTCTCAGGTTCGCATTCTTCTCGAAGTCCCAGATTTTGACCGTCTTGTCGTTCGAGGCGGACGCGATCAGTGGCAGCGTCGGATGGAACGCGACGCCGTAGACCTGCGACGCATGTCCGTTCAGGATGAGCGTCGCGCCGGCGGAGGCAATCGTCCACGTGCGGACCGAGCCGTCGGCTGCGGCACTGATGGCGGTGCGATTGTCCGGCGCGAAGACGAGGCTGGTGATCGCGGCCGGATGACCGTCGGTCACTTGAGCCGGCTCCTGTGACGGCGGCATCGGTGGGACGGGATTCGGCGGTGTCGGATCGTAGCCTCGAATCAGATGATCGCTGCCCGCCGCGATCAGTTTCTTCTGGTCGGGGCTGTACGCGATCAGCATCACTTCCGCCGGAGTCGTGATGTCGTACTGAGGCTTCGCCGGATCATTGATGTTCCACAGCTTGAGCTTCTTGTCGCTGCCTCCCGTCGCCAACTGCTGCTGGTTTGGATTAAGGGCCACGCAGCGGGCCGGGCCGACGTGTCCCTTGAACTCGCGAATCAGGGTGCCAGCGCCCGAGTCCCAGTACTTCACGACGCCGTCTTCACCCGCTGTGAAGTGTTGCGCCGCGTTGAGATGAACGAACAGGCCGTTGACGCGCTTTTCGTCGGCGACGTGAATGAGTTGGATGTTGTGCAGATCCCAATAGACCGACTTGTCGGCACCAGCAAACACCAGATTCAGATTGTCGGTTGACCAACCGACCGCGTTGATCGCACCGCCGCCCGCCGCGACGAAGTGATGCGTCTGACGACCGAGTGGCAGATTCCAGCCTCGCACCGTTCCGTCGAGACTCGATGAGACGAGCTTCAGGTTGTCGCGGCAATAGTCGAGCGCCGTGATCTTGTCGGTGTGACCGGTGTAGGTCGCGAAAAGATTTCCGTCGGCGAGGTTCCACACGCGGATGTTCTTGTCGTCGCAGCCAGCGGCGATGCGCTGGTTGTCCCACGAGACGGCGATGGCTCGCACGACCTCGACCGAATCGTGTTCGCGAATCTGCGCGCCGTCGGCGGCGTTCCAAACGCGGACTCGTTTGTCGGCTCCTCCCGAAATGAGATGCTGCTGATTCGTGGCATAAGCCAAAGCGAACGTGCCGCCCGCGTGACCGGCCAGCGTGCGGACCTCGGTCCCTTCGTTGGCCTTCCAGATTTTGATCGCGCCGCTGGCGTCGGCGACCGCGACTTCCTGATTGTTCGGATGAATCGCGACCGCCGTGATCGCGGCGGCCTGCTCGGGATACGCCTTGATGAGCATCCCGTTGTTCACGTCGAAGAGGCGGGCGATCTTGTCCTCACACCCGGTGACAATCCGTCCGGCATCGAACTGGAAACAGACGGACGTGACCGCGGCAGTGTGGCCGTCGAGATTCCGCAGCGGTTGCTGATTGCCGTTGTTCCACAGCCGGCACGTCTTGTCGTTCGAGCCGGTGGCGACCATCGAGTTGTTCGGGCTGACGCGCAGCGCGCGGATTACGTCACCGTGTCCGGGCGCGATCTTCTGAGGCGTGCCCGCGTTCGGCCAGCGCTTGACCAAACCCTCGGCTCCCGAAGTCATGACCCACGCATTGTTGGGGGCATAGTTGAGGCTCGTGATCTCCACGGCGTGCGCGCCGAACACGCCCTGCGGAGCGCCGTCGGCCGGGTTGAAGAGTCTCACGAATCCCGCCGCATCGGCCGCCGCGATCTGAGCCTTGTCCGCGCGGAAAGCGACCTTCACGATCGGGTGAGGCAGCCCGCCGATCTCCTTCACCAGCACTCGATCGGCCGCGTTCCAGATGCGCAACACTTTGTCCGCGCCGCCGGTCAGCCACTGCGTCCCATCGACGTTCAGCGCGAGGACCGCAGCGCCTCCCTGATGAGGCTGATGAGTGATTACCGGTTTCGCGACCGGCACGTCCCACAGTCGGATCGAATTGTCGAGCGACCCGCTGACGAGCCGGCTGCCATCCTTCGACAGCGCCGCACACAAGACCAACCCGGTATGACCGCTCATCGTGCGCAGCGTCGTCCCCGAGTTGAGATCCCACAGCCGCAGCGTCTTGTCAAAACTGGCCGTTACCAGTTTCGTCCCGTCCGCCGAGTAAACCGCCGCATACGCGGGATCGGTGTGCCCGGTAAGAATCTTCGGTTCAACAGCCAGTCCCTGCGTGACGGCCATTCCCCAACAGAGTGCGCAGCAAGCTGCGAGTCGCGGCATTTGCATCATCGGCTCCCGTAGATCGAAAGTTCGTCAGTCACACGGCATCGGCGGCGATACTGTGTCATAAGACGAAACCGATCACAACCGCCGAGAGGCGTTGATCTCTTTCGTTCGCGTCATCGGCGACGAGTGCGACATCGAGGGGGAACGCAGGGTGCGGCACAGTAGGGAACGCATGGCCAGGCACCGGTGGAAGCACAGGGAGTTGCCGTCGTGGACGAGGCCGCTGGTGTCGCGTCGTGATCGACCAGCCAGACGTTGCGGAAGTGGACCGCGTTGCCGTGATTCTGGAAGAGGATCGGCAGCGGATTCGGTCCCTCGACCGAGCCGCCTCCCGTTTTGTTTTCCAGTTCGAGGTTGTTGTGAACGACGATGCCGTTGTGTCGCACGGTGATGCGGCCCTTGGTGGTTCGTTGGCCGTCGGCATCGAACTTGGGCGCGGCGAAGTCGATGTCGTACGTCTGCCAACTGAGTGGCGGAAAGCTCATGTTCAGATCGGGGGCCTTGAACCGATAGAGCGACGCGCAGTCGTTGAATTGCAGTTCGAGGCCAAACGAATCGAGCACCTGCACCTCGTACCGCTTCTGCAAATAGAAGCCGCTGTTCCCGCGAGCCTGTCCCCGCGCATAGGGCATGTAGGGCGTGCGGAATTCGGCGTGCAGCGTGAAGTTCTGGACCGGGTCGAGTGTCTCACACCCGATCTCCAGCAGACCATCCGGCGTGACCTTGGCATTCTTCAGTCGGTTCGTGCTCTTGCCGTCGAACAGGACGAGGGCGTTCGCGGGGGGAGCGGCTCCGGCCGTGAGGCTGTAGCGGTGCATCGGTGACAGGTTGCCGACGATGAATCCCGTCGAGTTCTTCACCGACGCGGCGTATCCCCGCTGGAGTTCGACCGTCTGTCCCTCGCCCACCAGCACGGTCTTGTCCCCCGCACGCTGGCCGCTCAGCTTGAGTCGCGTCGAGCCGTCGTAGCCGTTCCCCGGCAGACCGCCTCGATACCACAGCGCGTCGAACTTCCCATCGCCCAGCGCCACGACCTGAAGTCCGACCGCGCGGCAACAGCCATCGGCATGAGTCACATTGCCCGAGTACTCGCCCTGAATGTGAAAGTCCGCATCGACCTGAGCCAAGTCCGTCACGCCCTGCTTCAAGTCCTGAGCGAAACAGGCGACCCACGACTGAGTCAGACAGAACGCGATGGCCAGCGGGACAACCGGAAAACGCATGGAGGTCACAGTTCTTTCGACAGGGAGGTTGAATCGGGAACACGAACGGAAAGAAGCCGTCGCGCGAGTGTCCGAGCAACGTGGAACAGAGCATTGATCCGGCCCGATTCCGCCGGAGTCACCGTCAAGAGACCGGTTCGCGAGCAAGCTACGTGTTGCCGGGTTGGATGTCCACAAAGCACGGTTGCGATCGCGGCGGGGTGGCGAGGTCAGAAGCGAAGCGGATGGATGGCGGAGTCAGGAGCGAAGCGGATGGCCCTGTGAGTGGCAGGCATGGTGACATCAAGGATTCCGGGCTTTACGTAATGTCTTCAGACCTTGTTCCTAGCACAGGCCCGCATGGAATTCCGCCTGCAAGCCGCCGACGAGAATTCCAAACAGCAACGACAGCCAACCGACGACGAAGATGGAACGAGCGACCAGTTGCTGCCAATCTCGATGAAATGGGGACAGCTCGCTTTGATCATTCATGGCGACTCTCCTGATGGCAGTGGTCGAAGTTTCACTTCCTTCACGTCCGCCAGCGCGGGCAATGGGCGCGAGGCGGGTTTGATTGTGAGGCGAATCTCACCCGCAGGCAGTTCGAGTTCCCCGAGGTCTCCGGTCTGGTAGTCGTCCCAGCTTGAGGTCGCGGGGACTTTGTGGCGGAGCGATTTTCCAGCGGCCTCGATAACGAGGGTGTTGCCGGCGGCGGACGCTTCACACGCCCACGTCCACGAGACCGCGTAACGTCCCGCGCGAGGAACGTTGATGGTCCACGAGACCGTATCATCAGCGCTGCTCCACCAACCGAGGTTCTTGTGTTTCTCTTCGATCACGATTGTCGGGCCATAGATTTCGGCGGTGAACGGAGTGAGCGTGATCGAACCGTCGGCGTTGGCCTTTACGACGGCTGGCTCGTTGCCGGGGAACGACTTTCGCGCGGGGAGCGGCACGTTGTTGCGGATGTAGGCGATCAAGGCCGCCGCGTCGGCCGGGCTGACCTCCTTCTCAAGCCCCTCGGGCATGAGCGACTTCGTGCTGCTCTGCAACTCGTCAAGTTCGTTGCGCAGCAGCGTTGTTTCCTTCGCCTCGGCCGCGCGCAGCGTGAGGCTGCTCGCCGTTTCCGACGCCAAGATTCCCGTGTGCGTGACGCCCGACTTCGTGACCGCCGCGAACGTCAGAAACTTCGTCTCGACCGCGCGATTCGGATCGAGGATCGCCGTCAGCATCGCTTCCGGCGACTTGTCGGTCAGCGACGCGAGGTCCGGCCCGACGGCATGTCCCACGCTGCCGAGCTTGTGGCACTGCGCACACCGCTTCGCAAACAACTGACTGCCGTGTTGCACGTCTCCCCCCGCGCGAACGGTCGGCAGATATTCGGTCACCAGCTTCGCCCGGTCGGTGTTGAGATCGACCGCCAGCAACTTGGCCGCTCGCTCGCGCACAGCCTTCGACTTGTGATCGAGCAATCGCTGACGGCTCGTCGCGTCGAGATCCGTCGGCGCGAGTTGCTTCGTTTCGAGAGCCGCCAACAGTAGATCCCGCCACTCATCGCGACTGAGCAGCGTTTCCAAGACCTGCGTCCGCAGTCCTGGCGCGAAGCGCCGGAACGTCAGAATCAGGATCTGCGGAACGTCGCTGTTATTCTTGAGTCGAGCGAGCGATGTCAGCGCGGCCGACTGCACCTCGGGAGGGTATTTCGGCTCGAGCAACTCTTGCTGCAGCTCAAATGTGTTTGCCCTGTCGAGCATCGGCCCCAAGATTCTGACAGCCGCCACGCGATCTGCGATGGGCGTCTCCGTCGTCTTCGCCAGCGTCTCCGCAGCGCGGAACAAAACGTAAAATCGCTCCCGCATTTGTAACGTACCCGTGCGGTATGGGTTGAACGTCTCACCGCGCCGCTCGACGGCAATCGCGTATTGCTCAATCGCGGCAAACTGCCAGCGGGCAAACGTGCCGTCGGCACCCGGCTCGGTTACTCGCGTCAACAGCGCGAGTTCGGCTTCACTGCTCTTGAATGCCGTCGCATGAGTCAGCAACTGTTCGAGCAACCCGGTCTGTTCACCGGCATGCGCCATCGCCTCGGCCATCACCGCGCCGAGATTGTCAGCGCGGAGCGAACTGAGAACCGCCGCCATCATCCACGGCTGGCCATTCGCCCTCGCCGCCAGCTTCCCAAGAGCAACGTCTGCCTGAGTGTGCTTGATCTCACCCAGCGTGTAAGCCAATTGCAGCCGGACCTGCGGATCGGTGTCGTCGACCAGTTTGACCAGCGGTTCGATCAAATCCGCTTTCGGCAAATCGACTGACTCACATAAGCGCACCGCATGGCGGCGGACTCCGGGATGAGGATCGTTCAACCCGGCACCGACAACCGACACCGTGAGGCCGTCATTCAAAGCCGACAACGTACAGAGTGCGTGAAGACGCGCGAGGGCTGAGGTGGGTCGATGGTTGAGGGTTGAAAGTTGAGGGTCAGCGGAAGAGTTCGATGGTTTGCCGTCTTTCTGACCATCAACCTTCAACCCTCGACCCTCA
>JAYUFF010000865.1:0-3946 GCA_043738825.1 Schlesneria sp. | reverse complement strand
GCGATTCCGGGTGCTGAGTTCCACGTCGCGATGGACGGGCTGTCGGCTCTGTTTCTGGTGCCGATCTTTCTGGTGTCGATGCTGGGCAGCATCTACGGCCTTGGCTACTGGAGGCAGACAGAACATCCTCAGAACGGTCGCAAGCTGCGGTTGTTTTACGGACTGTTGCCCGCCGGCATGGCTCTGCTCGTGATCGCTCGCAACAGCATCCTGTTCATGATCGGCTGGGAGATCATGGCACTGTCCGCGTTCTTCCTCGTCACGACGGAAGACCACGATCGGCAGGTGCGTGAGACGGGCTGGATCTATCTGGTCTCGACGAAGGTCGCCACGTTGTCGCTGTTCGCGCTGTTCGCGTTATTGCGAACCGCGAGCGGCTCGTACTCATTGACTCCGTTGAGCGGCGACACGCTGACGCACGGCATGGCCTCGGCGATCTTCTTTTTCACCGTGGTGGGCTTCGGGCTGAAGGCGGGGATGATGCCGTTTCATGTGTGGCTTCCCAGCTCGCATGCGAATGCGCCCAGTCATGTGTCGGCCATCATGTCGGGCGTCATCATCAAGATGGGGATTTATGGGATCGTCCGCATCACGTCGCTGATTCCGCACCCGCCCGTGGAATGGGGAGCCATTCTGCTCGGCTTGGGAGCGATCTCCGGCGTGCTCGGAATCGTGTTCGCCGCTAGCCAGCGTGATCTCAAACGCCTGCTGGCCTACAGCAGCATCGAGAACATCGGCATCATCCTCATGGGGATCGGCCTGGCTCTCGTCGGCAGATCGCTGGGACGAGCGGACTGGATCATCCTCGGGCTGAGCGGAGCGTTGCTGCACGTTTGGAATCACGCTCTGTTCAAGGGGCTCCTCTTCCTGTGTGCCGGCTCGGTAATCCATGCGGTTCACACGCGCGAGATCGACCAACTCGGCGGCCTTGCCAAGCGGATGCCGCGCACCGCGATGTGCTTCGTGATCGGAGCGTTGGCCGTTTGCGGGCTTCCCGCGTTGAACGGCTTCATCAGCGAGTTCCTCATTTATCTCGGCCTGTTTGACACGTTGAGGACTGATGGAGGACCGCCGTTCGCGGGCGCGGCATTGGCCGCTCCCGTCCTCGCGCTGATTGGTGCGTTGGCGGTGACGTGTTTTGTGAAAGTCTTCGGCGCGGTCTTTTTGGGAACCGCTCGGTCAGACCATTCGCGTCATACTCACGAATCGGGACTCGTCATGCTTGGCCCGATGATCGCGATGGTTGTGTTTTGTTTTTGCATCGGTCTCGCACCGACCTGGGTCGTGCCGGTGCTGGCGAGGGGAGTCTCAGCCTGGGCACCGGAGTTGGGTGATGTGGGACCGCGATTGACGACTCTGGCACCGCTCGATTGGATCAGCGTCATGGCGCTGGTGTTGGTCGCGGCGTTGGCTTTGACCGGCCTGCTGCTGTCGATTCTGTTGCGAGGCGGCATTGTCGAGACCGGCCCGACGTGGGGCTGCGGTTACGTCGCGCCGACGGCTCGCATGCAATACACCTCGTCGTCGTTCGTGGAGATGCTGGTGGGCCTGTTCGGTTGGGCGCTGAGGCCACGAACTCACCTTCCCAAAGTGATGGCACTGTTCCCGCAACGAACCGACTTCCACAGCGAGATCCTCGATCCGGTGCTCGATGAGGCGGTGCTGCCAACGTTCCAGTTTGTGGCCTCGCGGTTCGCATGGTTCCGCGTGTTTCAGCAGGGGAAGATTCAGGTCTACTTGCTCTACATCTTTGGAGCGCTGCTGGCGCTGCTGCTTTGGTGAGGCCAGCCCTCACGCATTGGTCGATGAGACGGTTCTTGGTGAGCCTAGTGGCGTAAGCCCCCGGACTCTTCGCGACAGAGGTCCGAGGGCTTACGCCACCCGGCTCACCAAGAATGAAATTTGAGAAACCCTATGACAATCATCCTGCATCACACGGTTCACGTGCTCTTGGCGCTCGCCATGCCGCCGTTGTTGTTGGGAGTCATCAACCGGACGAAGGCCGTGTTCGCCGGTCGAGTCGGCCCGCCGTTGTTGCAGCCGTACTACGATCTCAACCGGCTGTTTCGGAAAGGGTCGGTCTTCAGCACGACAACGACCTGGGTCTTTCGAGCGGGGCCGGTGGTCGGGTTGGTCACGGCAGCGATGGCGGTGCTCATGGTTCCGTTGGCGGACTCCAGCGCACCGATTTCGTTCAAGGGCGATCTGATTCTGCTGGTCTATCTGCTCGGCCTGAGTCGCTTCTTCACGGCCTCGGCGGCGCTGGACACCGGTTCGCCGTTTGAAGGGATGGGTGCGGCGCGTGAGGTCACGTTTGCCTGCCTCGCGGAACCGGCGTTCTTTCTAGGTCTGCTCGTGCTGGCCAAGCTGTCCGGTTCGTTGCAACTGGCGACGATGCTCGGCAACTCGCTCGCGCCGCATTGGTTCAACGAGGGGGCTTCACTCGCCTTGGTATTGCTGAGCTGGTTCATCGTGCTGCTGGTCGAGAACTGCCGCATTCCATTCGACGATCCGAACACGCACCTCGAACTGACGATGATTCACGAGGTCATGGTGCTCGACCATAGCGGTCCCGCCTTCGGCATGATCTTGTACGGCGCGGCGCTGAAGCTGTTCATCTTCGGTGCGTTGATCGTGCGCCTGGCGTTGCCGCTGACGACCGGCTTTCCGTTTCTGGATTGGTCTGTTTTTGTAGCCGGGATGTTGGCTGTCGCGGTGGGGATCGGCGTGATCGAATCCACGATGGCCCGTCTGCGTCTGCCCTACATTCCGGTGTTGCTCGTCGCGGCCTGTCTGCTGTCAGCGTTCGGCATCCTGTTGCTGGTGAGGTAAGCCGATGACTCAACTACTCGATCCCCTCCTGATCGTCGTTCTGGCAATCAACTTCTTTGCTCTCGGTGTGAGTCGCATTCGCAGCGTGATCCATGCGGTGGCCTTTCAGGGAATCCTGCTGGGTCTGTTCCCGCTGTTCGTCCATCCGGAGATCGGTCTGCGAGGAATCCTGCTGATGGCCGTCACCATCGCCGTGAAGGGGTTCGTCATTCCGATGTTTCTCGTGCGAGCCATGCGCGAGGCCGACATCCAGCACGAAGACAAGCCGGTCATCAACTACATGAGTTCACTGCTGTTGGGAGCGCTGGGCACCGGCCTGGCGATGGAGTTCTCTTCGACACTGCCGCTCGTGGAAGGTCACGCGGACTTGCTCGTCGTACCGGCCTCGCTCGCCACGGTGTGGGCCGGGTTTCTCATGCTGACCACACGGCAGAAGGCGATCATGCAGGTACTCGGTTACCTGCTGTTGGAGAACGGCATCTTCCTGTTCGGTCTGTTGTTGTTGGAAGCCATGCCGCTGATGGTTGAGGTCGGTGTGTTGCTGGATTTGTTCACCGGCGTGTTCGTGATGGGAATCATCATCCACCACATCAGCCGCGAGTTCGCCTCGATGAGCACCGAGCATCTGTCGGCATTGAAGGAATAACCGATGGCCTACCTCCTCATCCTTTTCCCGCTGACCATGATGGCGGTGATGTTTGCCGTGCCGTCCAATCGTTGGCGGCCGTGGCTGCTGCCGGTCGGGGCGTTGGTGCAGCTCTGTCTAGTCCAGCGAGCCATCTTTCCACCCGAAGGTGCTGCTGCGGTCACGGGGCTGGGAGGCTGGTTGTTGCTCGACCCGTTGGGCAAGGTGGTGTTGGGCTTCATCAGCGTGCTGTTCTTCCTCTGCTCGCTGTACGCGCCGTCGTACCTCGCCCTGCGCCCCGATCGCTCCAACCGAGTCTTGTGCGGCAATTTGTTTGCCTCGCTGTCGATGATGACTCTGGTGACGCTGTCGCATCATCTCGGCCTGCTGTGGGTGGCGATGGAAGCCACCACTCTCGTGAGCGCCCCAGGCATCTATTTCAACCACAACGCTCGCTCGTTGGAGGCGACTTGGAAATACCTGCTGATC
>JAYUFF010000864.1:0-3962 GCA_043738825.1 Schlesneria sp. | reverse complement strand
CATTCGGGCGGGTTGAGCCAGCGCTGACGCAACTCGTCCAGTTCCTTGGCCGCTGCGGCAATCGCCTCACGCTGCCCCGCCGTCGGCTCCGGAAACGGAAACGTCTCGAAGCACGTTGTCGGCGTGTAACGAAAACCGCTCTCACGTTCCCGGACCTGTGTTCCCTGCGACCTCGCCCACACTTCATGCGGACGCGAATGGAGGATGCCGAAGAAGTAGTCGTCATCACGAGCGAAGACATAAATGCCATCATCACAAAGGACCGCTGAATCCAACCAAATGAAGACTCGATGCTTGGATACGCGAGGAGTGGCCAGGTATCTGGAAAGGCTCTGTAGAGACCTACGCATTGCGGGACACGCTTCTGCATGAAGCCACCAACGGTCTTTACGCACAGCCCGCTTGTTCTGATCACGGTCTGGTTTGACGTGCGTCAATACGTGTGCGAACGGCGTCTCGAAAAGACAGAACTTCTCGCTGGACATGCTCGTTCCGGCATCAATGATCCACTGCGGGTCAGGTCGTTGAGCGATGGCTTGACCATTCCGCCAAGGTCGCAGGACATCCGAGTTTGGTTGTGGGCGCGGATTTGGAAGATGTAGCCACTCGTGCGCTTTCGACTCCTGAATGTTGAATTGTCCGGACTTCTTGGTGCCACTGAATGCAATGTTGGTGTTGTCTGCGAGTGTCTTTGCTTGTGTGACATCTGCGTTTCCACACAAGTTTGCATGAATCTGAGCAACGCACAAACCGTCGAGAAGTCGCACTTTCTCTTGGCCGTCATCGAATCCGATCATGGAGATGTGAACGCTCGCACCGTTGAGGATCCAATCTCGATCACTGACTGCAAAGAATATGTCGCCGGATTGTTTGAGGCGTTTGACTACTTCGCGATTCGCGCCACCACGAATTCCTTGTGTGCCGAGCAAGCCCGCTCTCGAACACTTTCCTCGTTCAATCTGTAATCGCGCCTTCTCGAACCAATAGCAGCAGAGATCAGATGCGCCGGGCAATCGTCCATCGTATAGCCGCCAAAGATGCTGTTGGTAATCTCTACCAAGCTCCTCCCAAATCTTGCTTCCACCCAGGAACGGCGGGTTGCCGACGATGAACTCGGTGGTGGGCCATTCGGGTTCCAGCGGGGTGTTCGGGTTGGAGAGGTCGAGGATCGCGTCCTTGTGTTCGATGCTTTCGATCGGCTCCAGCACCGGGTTGCTCGGCGGGGCGAAGCCGTTGTCGCGCATCCACTGGATGTAGCCGATCCAGATCACGACCTGTGCCAGTTCGCGCGCGTAGGGGTTGATCTCCAGACCGTGCAGTTGCGTCGGTCGCACGTGCGGAAACAGCGGCAACCCGTGGCGGGCCGCATAGCCGATCACCTCCTTGTCGAGGTCGAGCAGCAGATGGAGCGCGGCGTACAGAAAGTTGCCCGAGCCGCACGCGGGATCGAGCACCGTCGCGTGGCTGAGTCGCTCGGCGAAGTCGATCAGTTTGCGGTCGAACTCGCGCCGCGGCTTCGAGTCCTTCTTGGACGTCTTCCCCGAGGCGGCCTGCTTCTTGGCTTCGGCGGCGATCTTGGGGAGCAGCGCCTCGCACTCGGCCTGCACGGCAGACCACTCGCGCCGCAGCGGAGCCATCATCACCGGGTTCAGCAGCGTCAGAATGTCGGCCCGGCTGGTGTAGTGCGCGCCGATCTGCGACCGCTTGGCCGGGTCGAGCGTTCGCTCAAACAACGTCCCAAAGATCGACGGTTCGACCTGGCTCCAGTCGAACGCGGCGACGCGCGACAGGAGGACGATTTCATCGGGCTTCAACTCGTGCGTCGTGCTGTCGGCGAACAGGCCACCGTTGAAGTACAGGATGTCGTCGGCTCCAAACATCCCGCCGGTCGCCATCGCGGCGAAAAGCTGCTCCAGCATCGGAGCCAGCCGCTTCGCCTCCTTCTTCCCCGCGTCCAGAATCTTGCTGACGACATGACCGGGCAGCAGGTCGATGTCCTCGGCAAACAGGCAGAACATCAGCTTCATCAGAAAGTGAGCGGCCTGCGGCGCGGGAACGTCCCGGCCTCGCAGACCATCCGCCAGTTGACCGAACAGCGCGGCCGCCTGCTCGGTGATCGACGCGGCCGTGATGCCGGGCCGCATCCGACCCGGATCGGTGAACAGATTCCGCAGGACTTCCAGATACTTCGGCTCGGTCAGTGCCGACAGGTCGAACGCATGGACCACCTTCGCCGTGCCGGTGAAGTTTGTATGGACCTCAAACCGGTCCATGTCACACACGACGAGCAGCGGCGGGTTGTCGAGGTCTTCGCGATAGCGGAGCAACTGCTGGTAAGCGTCTTTCAGGTTCTTGTGCTTCCCCTTGTACTCCCACGCGAAATGATCCTTCTTCCACACGTCGGCCCAGCCGTTGCCGCCGTCGGTCTTCGTGACGCCCCGCTCAAACGTGTACCACGCTCCCTCGGGATCGGCCGCCGCCGGTTTGGGCTGACCGAGCAACTCGCACAGATCGAGGAAGTGTTGCTGGCAGGCGGATCGCTCGGACAGCGTGACCTTCTGCCACTTGGCAACGAATTCATGGGGAGTCATCGGGGAACGATCTTTAATTGGAATGGGTGATGATTCCCCGATTGTGGCGGCCTCGCTGTCTGCGTCGCAAGGAACTTCAAAGACACAACCCAACGACTTGGCTGAGGTCGGCGTCAGACGTGGTCCGTTTGGAGGCTGTCCGTTTCAAACAAGCTGCATCGTGCGCAGTCGTGGCCGTCGCTGCCAGCGTCGTGCGGATGCTGGCAGCATCCTCCACGTCACTTCAATTCGACCGTCACCTTCTGGATCTTGCCGGTGAACTTGTTGTCGCCTTCCTTGTAGTCGTCGGTCACGTTGGTCTCGCCATCCAGGCCGACGTCAACGCCTTCGTCCGCAGAGAAGATCATCGCCTGCGTATGTTCGATACGACCTTCGGCCACCTTCTCACCATTTACGAGAATCTTGCCGGTCCCGCCTTTTCCGAGTCCGCCTCCATCGTAGGTGAACTCATAGCGGATGGTGGCTTTCCCGGCGGGGATTGCCTTGTTCACGGCAACCTTGTCCGTCTTCAAGCCGAGGTAGTTGTAGGCATACGTCGGCTTGCCATCTTTCAAATACAGAGCCCAACCGCCGAAGCGGCCTGCCTGAGCGATGATTACGCCGTTGGCTCCACCCTCGGGAATCTGCACTTCGGCGGTGATGGTGTGAGACCGATTCTTGGTGTTGATGAAGACGTTCTCGGTCATCCCCGTCATCCCCTCGAACACCGTCAGCGACGTGCGGCCGCCCATCAGGTCGGGACGCCCGACGAGGGCGGCGTTCAGACGCTCAAGCATCCGATCATCCAGAGGCAACACGCGATACTTGATCGCCTCCTTCAGGAATAGCTCCTGCAATTCCTTGAGCTTCTCCGGGTTTGTCGCGGCCAAGTCGTTGGCCGAACTGAAGTCCACATCGACGTTGTAAAGTTCCCACTTGTCTTCGAGGAGCGGCCTGCGCGGCTTCTGCTCCCAGCCGGCGCGATGGACGGTGTGAGCCAGCCATCCATCGTGGTAGACGCCTCGGTTGCCGAAGATCTCGAAGTATTGAGTCTTGTGCCGGTCTTTGGCTTTGGCGTCCGTAAACGTATAGACCATGCTCACCCCTTCGATGGGCGTTTGAGGCGTTCCGTTCACCGACTTGGGTTCGGGCAGACCGGCCGCTTCGAGGATCGTCGGCGCGATATCGATGACGTGATGCCACTGCGACCGAATTTCGTTCTTCGCTTTGATGCGGTTCGGCCAGTGGATAACCATGCCGTTGCGAGTGCCGCCGTAACTGCCAGCCACCTGTTTCGTCCACGCGAATGGCGAATCTCCCGCCACGGCCCAGCCGGCCGCATAGTGCCCGTAGGAATTCGGGCCGCCCAATTCGTCGATGTGCTTGAGAATA
>JAYUFF010000863.1:0-10479 GCA_043738825.1 Schlesneria sp. | reverse complement strand
TAGGTAACTGGGGTCGCGTCTATTTTTACCTCACGCGGATCGAAGTGAGAGGTTTTTGGAGGTCTGGAAATGGAGGGTTCTGAGCGAGGCGATGGCGGAGTTGTGGGTGATCGCGGGCGCGTCGTTTCAGGAACTTCCCTAGGTGCTCGATGAGGTTGAGGTTGGGCGAGTCGCCGGGCCAGAATTGCCAGGTGGCTGCTCCACTCTTGGGCCGGGGCTTTCTTGAGCCAGGGCTTTCACGGCGGCGACGTGTTGGTATTGGGCGTTGTCCAATGCCAGCGTGATCGGGCCGAGCCGGCTCAAGGCCGCCATCTTTCGCCGTCGTTCGCACCTCGTGTCGGCGTTGTCCGTGGCCGTGTTGATGACTGACACCAGCACGTGCGTGACGGCGTTCCAAGCTCACGGCACGTTCAGGCGTTGGCGACCGGCTGCCGCCTTGACGAAGACGCGGGGGCACACCACAGGCCGCACAGAAACGTCTCCCTCACGAAGTGGCGGGCCTCCACGAAGAACACCTGGCCTCGGCCTGGCTGGGCGGCGTCAAGTGCCAGTGGCCGCGTGTGTTCAACAACGGCCGCTGGGTCGGCGAGGTGTTCTGCCCGCTGTTTTGGGCGGTGCCGGGATCGCTCACCTCCGACGATCCTTCCGCCCCAGCCGAGGCCGGTGCCGGTGCTGTCGGGCTTGAGTCGGCCGCCGCGTCAAGCGGGGCAGCGTTTTGAGACGCTCACCCGCTGCGGCCACCGAGCGAACTGGCCGCTCACGGAAATCGGCCTTCCGTCTCTCATCGAACGGCGTCCATTCACTCGCCGTCCCCGCTGCACCACAGCGAGTCAGACCCGCCCAGCCGTCTGTCCGATACGCGGCCACCTGACGCGGTACGGTCGCGCGAGACACTCGCAGAATCTCGGCGGTCTGCTTCCGAGTCTCGCCACAATCGAGCAACCACAAGGCCCGCCTCCGCTGCCGTACCAACCGATCGGCGTGGCAATCACGATGGTCCCAAACCACCCGCTGCTCGTCTGCCGATAACGGCACCCGAAACCACCTCATCCTGGGCTCCCTTCCCCGATCCTTGGCCTTCTTCCCCGGCTCCGCCGAGGAGAGTGTCAGACACGCAAGCACAATCCCTCAAAATGTCTCATTTCATGCCGCGCAAGGTATAAATACGGAGGCCCTGAGGTTGGTCGTAGTGTTGGTCGGCTTGCCGAACCGCACGTTCTGGTCCGACCGCACGTTCGCCGCACGGTTCGCTGCGGTGAGTTGACGGTCTTGCTCAACGATATATACCTCGCACGGCCCAAGCTGAGAGGTTGGCGAGCCGCACGCCGTCAGGCTGCGGGTTCCTGATCGCGTGGCGTAAACCCGTGGCCTGACGGCACACGGCTCGCCTCGAACATCTCACTCATGGCCGTGCGCGATATAGACGCTGTTGTCGCGGAGTCGGCAGACGTCGCTCGACCCGGCCGCGACGATGTCGTTGGACAGTTTGAACTTGGCGTAGCCCCGGTCCATAACATCGGGGCTTACGCACCAAAACCCGAGCGAAAACTGTTGAAAACAAAGTCTGTTTGCGCGACTTTTGGGGAGATGGCTTTATAGTGGCCCTACTCGACAGTGCGCTGTCAAAATGCTTTCAGCCCTGATTTACCGAGAAAATCTGATGATTTTGGCGAGTTCGCTCTGTCCATCCCGTACAGCCGGTCGGACTCGAGGGACTTATATCAGTCGGCGAGTTCGCCGCGACCAACCTTCGGTCGGTGCCCGGCTGCCGCCGTTGGAAGTCACGTCGATCCGCGACGGCACGTAGCGATCGACCTCGAAGTGAGTGTGCAGCCGCCACTTGACCGTGACGCTCTCGCCTCGGCGCTTCCTCACCGACGCCTCCATGATCCGCGTGACATCGACCAAGATCAGCGTGCCAGGAAGGCCCTTCAGTCGCTCGTCCCGCGCGGTTGTGCCGTGGGACGGAAGCTGGCCGCTCAACTCCTGAATGATCTCGACCAGTCAGTCGCTTGGGGTCGAAGATCGTGGCGGCCTCCGACAGCGACCCGAGCGCCGCCCGCTCACACCCCAGCGACTTCTGGACGTTCTACAGTTCGCTCGCCTGCTGCAACGCCCGCAACGACGAACAAATCGGGTTGCAAAGAAACACCAGCACCATCAGGCAATACAGGTCGAAGCCGTGCGCAAAAGGCGTGCCGCACTGGCGTGAAAAATCACGCTGCCAGCAACCCGAGTGCCGAACAGTGTTAGCCCGCGGCGGTTAATACTCCTTGGCGTTGATCCACTTCATCATGCGGCGGAGTTGCTTGCCGGTTTCTTCGATCGGGTGAGACCGTTCGCGACGCTTGATCGCCTGGAAGCTGGCCTGGTTGGCCTTGTTCTCCAGAATCCATTCCTTGGCGAACTGGCCGGACTGGATTTCGTGGAGGATCTTTTTCATCTCGGCCTTGGTTTCGGCGGTGACGATGCGCGGGCCGCGCGTGTAGTCGCCGAACTCGGCCGTGTTCGAGACGCTGTAGCGCATGTAGTTGAGGCCACCCTGATAGAACAGATCAACGATCAGCTTCAGCTCGTGCATGCACTCGAAGTACGCCATCTCGGGCTGGTAGCCCGCTTCGGTGAGGGTCTCGAACGCGGCCTTGATCAGGGCACTCACGCCGCCACACAGTACGACCTGCTCGCCAAACAGGTCGGTCTCAGTCTCTTCGGCGATCGTCGTTTCGATGACACCTCCGCGAGTGCCGCCAATCCCCTTGGCATAGGCCAGCGCCAGCTTGCGGCTGGTGTCAGAGGCACCCGGCGACAGAGCGATCAGGCTCGGTACACCGCCACCCTTTTCGTATTCGCTGCGGACCAGATGGCCCGGCCCCTTGGGAGCGACCAGGGCACAGTCGGTTCCCGCCGGAGGGATCACCTGTCCGAAGTGCAGATTGAAACCGTGCGAGCACATCAGCAACGCGCCCGGTTTGAGGTTCGGCTTGATATCGGTCTTGTAGGCGTCTCCCTGGACTTCGTCGGGGAGCAGGATGTTGACGAGATCGCCGACCTTGGTGGCTTCGGCGAGCGACACGGGCTTGAACCCGTGGCTGACGGCGAGGTCGTAGTTCTTGCTACCGGGGCGCTGACCGATGACCACGGTGCAGCCACTGTCGCGCAGGTTCTGAGCCTGCGCATGTCCCTGGCTGCCGTAGCCCAGAATGGAAATCGTCTTGCCCTTCAGCAGGGACAGGTCGGCGTCATCGTCGTAGTAAACCTTCGCAGCCATCGTGGTTCTCATCTCGGTTGAAAAAAGGAGGTTTTTCGGAAAACGGACAGTCAGTTTTGTAGGGCCGGTTCCACCGGCCTCCTTGATGATCGTTTGGTGTCGCACAGCGGCCGGTGGAACTGGCCCGACAGTTCTTAGCCGTTCAGTGCGGCTTCTTCGTAGGTCGGTGGCGGTTGCAGAGCGGCGTCGATGGAGAGCGCGGTTTCTCGCGCCAGAGCCACACGGCCGGTGCGGACCATTTCAATGATGCCGAACGGGCGCATCAGGTCGATGAACGCGGTCAGTTTGTTCTCGGAGCCGGACATTTCGACGATCACGTGGCTGGCACTGATATCGACGATCTTGCCTCGGAAGATGTCAACCATCTCGCGAATCTCAGTCCGCGTGCCGGGAGCCGTCGCCACTTTGATGAGCATCAGGTCGCGTTCAACCATGCCCTGATTCTGGTAATCGACAACTTTGACGACGGTGATGATCTTCTCAAGCTGCTTGCGAACCTGATCCAAAACCTTGTCATTCCCCGCGACCACAAACGTGACGCGCGAGAACGCCGGGTTTTCGGTTTCGCCGACTGCGAGACTTTCAATGTTAAACGCGCGCGAGGCGAGCATCCCCGAAATGTGGGCGAGCACCCCCGGCTGGTTCATCACCATCGCGGACAGAACATGCTTCATCGACGAAGAGCTTTCCAAAACGAAGGTCGCAGTGGCTCGTGGCGGACGCTGCCAGCGTCCGCGTTCAAACTCCGCCAAAGAGCTGCGCCGACGCAAGCTGCGTCGGCCACGACTCCGCGAACAAGGGGGCACATGGTATTCGTCGTTTGGAGCGCACACAAGGAAGCTGCGCCGATGAGACAGAGGTGGCCATCGACAAACACGGCTGGTGAGCAATCGCCTCGTCACAACCGGAGAAATCGGTCGAGTGACAGATGAGGTCGAACCTGCTGATTGCTCACGCCAGTACGGTCACTCGGATCGAGAAGCCGAGAAACTCGACAGCAGTTGAACGGCGGGGAAGCGGTCTCGGTAGAGCCAGCGTTCCCACCAGCGAGCGGCTCGCAGTCTTGGATCATCGACCGGAACGGTGTGCTGTTTGCCTCGACGTGTCACCAACGTCAGCGAA
Organism: Schlesneria sp.; assembly: GCA_043738825.1. GTDB lineage: Bacteria > Planctomycetota > Planctomycetia > Planctomycetales > Planctomycetaceae > Schlesneria. Next base: position 6,089 of record JAYUFF010000863.1, on the reverse strand, counting down.
CCGTCGGAGAGCACCTCGGAGACCGCCCAGTACTTGTCAACCTGGTACGAATACCAGTCGCCGTGCTGGGCCGGATGGACCTCTTGAGCACGCGGACCGGGATCCGTGCTGGTTTTGCAGACTCGATAGATGACCGGATCGCCCGGCTTCAACTCCAAGTGCATGTCTGTTTGCCCTTCGGACAAGCAACAAACCGCGAAAGCGAACAACGCCGACAACATTAGGAGCAAGAGGCAGATGTGGCAAGACGGGTTCTCAAAATCTTGGACTTACGTCAGAAAATAGATCCACCCGTCTGAGCCGACTCGCCACCGACCCGGCTCCCCTGAGATCGACCATTCCCACCGACAGGCCGGATCAGGTATGAACTCGTCAGACTTTTGTTCGGCGTGAATCTCCCACCTCCTGACCACTGATTTCCTGCCCCCTGACCACTTTTTCGAGGCCACCATGACGGAACGGATTCTGAGCATCTCGGGTTTGCGAGGCATTGTTGGCGACGGGCTGGATCCCGAATACGTCACGCGGTTCGCGGCATCGCTCGGGACGATGCTGAACGGCGGCGCGGTCGTCTTGTCGCGAGACGGTCGCTCAACCGGTGAGATGCTGCGGCACGCAGTCCTGGCGGGACTCTTGGGAACGGGTTGCAAGGTTTACGATTTGGGAGTCGCCTCGACGCCGACGTGCGGAGTGATGGTGACGGCCCTCGGTGCGGCGGGCGGCTTGCAACTGACGGCCAGTCACAATCCGATCGAGTGGAACGGGCTGAAGCCCTTCTCGTCGCAGGGGTCGGTGCTTGACAAGGCCCTCGGTGAGCGACTGCTCGCCGTGCTGAATGGCTCGCCCGCGTATCAGCCGTGGGCGGGACTCGGCTCCGTCGAGATCGTCGCCGATCCGAACAGCGAACATCAGCGGCGAGTCTTCCAACTCGTTGATGTCGCGGCGATCAAAACGAAACGGTTCAAAGTCGTGCTCGACTGCAATCACGGTTCGGGATCGGTCCTCGGACCGAAGCTGTTGCGTGACCTTGGTTGCGAAGTGATCGTGATGGGTGGCGTCGTGGACGGCCAGTTCGAGCATCCGGCCGAACCGCTGAAGGAGAACCTCACGTCATTGATGTCCAAAGTGAAGTCGTATGGCGCGGATGTCGGTTTCGCACAGGATCCCGATGCCGACCGGTTGGCCATCGTCGATAACACCGGCCGCTACATTGGTGAGGAACTGACGCTCGCCCTGTGTGCCGATCACGTCCTCTCGCGCCGCAAGGGACCGGTCGTCGTGAACGGCTCGACCAGTCGAGTCACCGCCGATCTCGCGGCCAAACACGGGTGCGAGTTCCATCGCTCGCACGTCGGCGAAGCCAACGTCGTCTCCAAGATGCGCGAGGTCCAGGCCACGCTGGGGGGCGAGGGAAACGGAGGCGTCATCGAACCGCAGGTCGGCTACGTGCGAGACAGTTTCGTCAGCATGGCCTACGTGCTGGATGGCCTCGTCGCGCGCAAAACTCCGCTGGACATCTGGGTCGATACGCTCCCCAAGTACACGATTGTGAAGGACAAACTCCACTGCCCGCGCGAACGAGTCGATCGCGCCTGCGCGGCTCTGCGTTCGGCCTACGTCTCGGCGACGGCGACGGAAGGAGACGGCTTGCGTCTCGACTGGTCCGACCGCTGGGTCCAGGTCCGGGCCAGCAACACCGAGCCGATCATCCGAGTCATCGCCGAAGCCCCGGACGACGCCCTCGCCAAGTCCCTCTGCGCCGAAGCGATCGGCCTGGCGAAACGCGCCGTCGAATAGGGCAAGCGTCAGAAACAAACTGACTCATAGAAGCCTGACGCGCAAGCGAAGGATGCTGGACGACTAATCCTTCGTTTGCGCGTCAGGCTTCTATTTTCGGTAGTACTTTTCTTGCCGCTCGCCTAATGCGACTTGCTGTCTGACACCGGTTTCGATCAAGCTGAGCGTGTCTTCACCGTCTCCACCAAGGGCCGTCCGTTGTCACTCGCAACGCCCGCAGTTCCTGAAACGCTCCGCGCCCGGCCTCGCCGCTGGCTGAGCCGTCTGTGGGTGCGAGTCTCTCTCGTCCTGCTGCTGATCTTCGCAATCTGCCTTTTCGTGTGGTGGTTGCCGAGGCGAACGATGGTCGCGGTTTGGTGGAATGGAGGCGTTGTCACCTGCGAGAAAGACCGCGAGCGAATAAGAGCGGTCCTTGAATGGCTCGATCCGACCAGAGGTGGCAGAGCATGGAATTCCTTCCAGACGATGAAACGGCTCTTCGGGTGGACTCGTATCGATACTGAAATCACTTGGGTTACATTGAGTGACTCGAAGGTTACCGATGATTGGTTGGTCAATTTGAAGCGCTTCCCGAATCTCATGGGGGTCGCTCTGCATAACCGGCAGGTTGGCGCAGGGCTAGATGACCTTCACGACTTCATGGAATTGACAACCGTCAACATCAAGTTTGCCTCCGATCGACACCTTGTTGAACTGCGGCGCTTGCCACAGCTTGAGTCACTGGGACTCATGGAGCCGCAGTCGGGCGACATTGGGCTGGAATCGCTGACCTCGCTTTCCAAGCTCAACTCGTTGTTCATTGGTGACTGTGTGTCCACCGGTGGGGTCTTGGAAGGACTGCCGGAGTTGCCATCATTGCAGTCGCTCGTCATCGCAGACTGCACTGGGTTCGTTGATGACGACTTGCGGCACTTACTTCGGCTTCCGAATCTGAATTATCTCGACATCGTGTGCAGAAAGGCGTCGTTGGGCGATGTCGCGTTGGAACACCTGTCTCAACTGGACCGACTCGAAACGCTGGCACTTCGGACGCCGTGGACAGACGTGACCGACGAGGGATTGGCCAAACTGGCTGCATTGAAGTCGCTTGAGCAGATTTATGTCATGGGAGATCAATGCTCTCCCAGCCAACTTCAGCGATTGCGGAAAGCACTACCGAACTGTTCGATCACCGTGCAATGATTGTCTGTTTGGGAAAGGACATCTCACCATGAGCCGCTCGAACACTGGTGGAGCACGCAGGCCAGCCTCGAAGTTTCCGCACTTGCAGAAGAAGATGCGGAAGAACTCGGTCCTGAAGAATCTGGCGGCGAAGGGTGGGCCGCCGAAGTCGAAGTTCAAACAGAAGTGATGGGCGTGACGTGGTCCGCGCGGTATGCCGTTCCGGAGAACAGTCCTCACGGCTCGATCCAACTGGCCGCCGACGATGTCATTCTCGCTGAGAGCGTCATTCTCGCTGAGAGCGAGCGGTCTCAATTTCCTGACGATTCTTCCACAGGTACAGGATGCGCAGTCGCAGTGACGGATGAACGCCGTCGGTGTCGCCGGCTTCATCTGGCAATCGAAACAGGACCTTGTCGGGATTCTCTTCGATGAGATTCACCAACTGCTCGATCCGTCGTTCATTCAGATCGATCTGGCCGGAATGGTCGAGGAGCGACTCCCAATTCAGCCGCGGAATGGTTTGTAACCGCCGAATTTGTTTCGCCGCTTCTTCGATCTCTGTCTCGTCATCCCCCTGCCAGGCATATTCGAGGAACCCTGTCAGCGACACGTTCCGGCGATGTTGCGACCGCCGTTTGAGCGATTCCTCCACGGCACTCTCCAGCATCTCCGGAGTCGTGTGACCGTAGGGGATCGCCGCTTCGATCGCCGCGATCACGTCGCGGGCATTCAAGTTGCCATGCCTGCGCGACAACAGTTCTTGCTGCCGGATCGCGAGCTGCAGTTCGCTGTCGGCTCCCAGCTTGAGCAACCCGTGGATGGACACGTTGATGCCGTGGACCTGCGCGCCGAAGTCGTCACACAAATACTCGATGGACAGGGCATTCCGGAGGTCCAACCAGCCCGAGACCATCCAGCAGGCGGAGCCACATACAGACAGAGCCACCAGGCTGACGACGCTCGACATGCCGATCCATTGCGTCACCAAGACACCGCTCATCGCTCCGAGCAACAGCGTGATGCCGCGGAATCGTTGGCTCAACAGATAGTACCGATAGAAATGGCCCAGCTCGTGACCGATGATGTCCTGCACCTCTGCCGGCGTGAGGCGGTGCAGCAATTGACGATTCAAATACACGCCGTTCAACGAGCGAAAGAATCCGCCAAAACCCAGATGGAGAGCGCTGGCATTCAATGATTTGTCCGCAGTGATGTAGACCGGTGGCCCCGGTGCCGGCAATCTCAGGCGAGACAGTGTGTCGTCCATCAGCGATCGAAGACGGAATTTGTCGAACTCACCAAGCCGCGTGTGATCTTTGAGTTGGCCGATCTCCCTCTTGTTGAGTCCGTACTGCCGGAGGATGCCCATGACATGAGGACCAACAATGACCAGCACGGCCACAATCGAAAACAGAGGCTCTTCGACGATTTGAGGCCAGTCAATTCCCAGCGCGATGGCGACCGTCAGAATGAACTGCATCAAGACCCACGGTCCCGCGATGCGATTGGCCAGTTGAATCTGCTCAATCAATTGCGCTCGAGCCGGGATCGTGTCACTGACTGGCATGGTGTCTGTTGGGCTTCATGTCATGGCGTTCAATAGATGCCCCAGGAATCCGACCGACGGTTTCACTCGCGTCTGATAATAAAGTTGTCCGGGGCCTGTATAGCGGTTCACGAGTCCCTCGCCGGACATCAGCGAATCGCGCAGGCTTTGGCTGGCCTTCACCAGTTGATATGTGACAGTTTCAGAAAACGCAACCACATACCGATTGTCGATCAGGAACTGCTCGCCTTCGGTGAGCGTGCGTTCGATGATCGCGCCATACGTCTGGCAGAAGAGCGTTCCGGGGCCGGAGATGTGCAACAGGAACAGCCCGGTTTTTGCAAACACGCCTTTGACGCCCCCATATTTGACATCAAGCTGGCAATTGCCGATGTGCGCCAAATATGACCCGCGACTGAGACACAGGCTTTCCGTTCCCGTCAGCACGATCGGCAGGATATCGCCATAGTTGTCGGGGGCCAGCAGCAGTGACTGAGAGTCACGCTTCGCCCGGAACACGGCGCGAAAAAATGATTCGCCTCCCAGTAGACTCTTGCAGCCGCTCCACCATCTCTTGCCCGACCCAGGCTGGCCGACGGCCGCAGAAATCTGGACCCCCGGCGTGATCGAAATCATGCTGTCAGGCTGGGCAACAACCTCATCGGATTCATCAAGCTGGAATTCCAACACAGTAAACACGGGCGCATGTTGAATCCGGTATTCCATGAAATCCAATCTTCGAATTCCATCAGCCGCTGGAACACGACGACCTCATAAGGGAGATCACTCAAGACTTCCCCGCACCGGGGTCTGACTAGTGCTTCGTCACACCTAAGAATTGGGGTTGTTGTCGTAGCCACGTTCGCCAGAACGTGGGTGAGATGATGGACTTACCCCACGCTCTGGCGAGCGTGGCTACCCGAGGATCAAGCTGCGACACAGCACTAGAAACACACCGGTTAGTCTTCAACGTCGGAGGCGTATTTCTGCTTCAAGAGATATCCTCCGAAGGCGATCACCGCGAGGATGCCGAGAAAAATAAACAGTGCGACCATGCGCGGAACGTGCAGAATGTCGGAAATACCCGTGATACAAATGTCATAGATCACAACACGAATGAACCAACCAACAATTGCCCCAACGCCACCACCACGCCTGGCCAGTAAAAGTCCGTGACGCATGCCGACCCCCTACTTTCGGAAATGAGTGAAGAGAATTGAGCACAGAACGAAACGCAAAACTCGCATCCTGATACCGATAGATATTGGGAGTGTCAAGCATCTCAAAACACTGGCACACACCCTAGTGCCGCACAGAATGTTCGATTCACCCCCAAAGTCCCGCCTCGAAAAACAAGAAGTGCCACAGCACCAGGCTTCGTCAGTGAATGAAACAGGCGTTTGCGAGTTGAGAGAGGCTGCGATCAACCGGGCGGGTTGATCGCAGAAAAAAGGCCACTCACGACGAATCGCGAGTGGCCTTCGATGGAGGCGAGGGGAATTGAACCCCTGTCCTGTGATACCTCAGCATGGGCCTCTACGTGTGTATTCCGCTGATTGATGTCATCGCGGCAGGCTCAACG
>JAYUFF010000862.1:0-3968 GCA_043738825.1 Schlesneria sp. | reverse complement strand
ATGTAGGGTGGGCATTGCCCACCAACTCACAACGCATTGTGGTGGGCAATGCCCACCCTACGATTTGTTAGGCAAAGCCGCCGTAAGGCCACGGGTTTCCTCGCGATCAAGAACCCGCAGCCTTACGGCATGCGGCTCGCCAAGTTCCCAACTTTGGCCGTGTGAGGTTTCGCATCAATGAGGAAAGACGGACACACGAATGACAAGATCGACTGAAGAAGCGATACCGGCGGAACAGTCCGCAGTCGGCCCGAGTTACACGCTGTGGCAACTCGTGGCCTATGCGTTGCGGTTGGGTGCGCTTGGGTTTGGCGGGCCGGTGGCGCTGGTTGGGTACATGCACCGCGATCTGGTTGAGCAGCGGAAGTGGATCAGCGAATCCGACTACAAGGAGGGGCTGACGCTCGCGCAGCTCATGCCCGGCCCGCTGGCGGCTCAGTTGGCGATCTATCTCGGCTACGTTCACTATCGGATTCTGGGGGCGACGCTGGTCGGGGTCGGCTTCGTGCTCCCCTCGTTCTTCATGGTCGTGGCGCTCGGCTGGGCGTACCAGCTTTACGGCGGGTTGAACTGGATGCAGTCGGTCTTTTACGGCGTGGGAGCCAGCGTCATCGGCATCATCACGATCAGCGCGTACAAGCTGACGTTGAAGACGATCGGCAGGGATTGGCTGTTGTGGGCGATCTATCTCATCAGCGCGGCGGCCACGGTCATCACCGAGACTGAGCGGATCGAGTTCTTTCTCGGAGCGGGTCTGCTGGTGTGGTTCGTCAAAACGCCGCCTCGATTCCTGCGCAGGCCACCCGCGCCGGCAACGGTCGCGTCAGTGATCCCGTTCTGGTCGGGATGGCCCGGCGTTCCCGAGGCGACTCCCGCCGTGCTGGGGCAGATTTTTCTCTTCTTCACCAAGGCGGGGGCCTTCGTGTTCGGCAGCGGTCTGGCCATCGTGCCGTTTCTTTACAGCGGCGTGGTGAAGGAGTACGGCTGGCTCGACGACCGTCAGTTCCTCGATGCCGTCGCCGTGGCGATGATTACGCCGGGACCGGTCGTCATCACGGTCGGCTTCATTGGGTTTCTGGTCGCGGGGTTCGAGGGAGCGGCCGTTGCGGCCGTCGCCACATTTCTGCCGTGCTATCTACTGACAATCATTCCCGCGCCGTATTTCAAGAAGTATGGCAAGCAGCCGGGGATCGTCGCGTTCGTCGATGGTGTGACGGCCGCCGCCATCGGAGCCATCGCGGGCGCGGTGCTGGTTCTCGGGCGTCGCACCATTTTTGAAAGCGGCTGGAATCCCGAGTGGCCCAAGGTCGTGCTGCTGCTCGCCACGGTGGCCCTGCTGCTGAAGTTCAAGAAGTTGCCAGAACCGATCATCGTGCTCGGTGCCGCGGTTCTCGGGATGCTCGTCTACCCGTTCGTGCATCCGTGAAGTTAATGCGTAAGACAACTCTGGAAAACAACGTACCCGTTCATTGAAGCCTGAAGCGCAAGTGAAGTCTTCCTTCGCTTGCGCTTCAGGCTTCAATGGGAAAAGCATACTTCGTGAGTTGCCTAATGCTTGAAAAGGCACGTCAGCTCTCGGTCGCTTCACTGCGGAAGCGGTGGCCAATGCCTCGCACGGTTTCGATCTGTGTTTCGAGTTTGCCGAGTTTCTGGCGGAGAGAGCGGACGTGAACGTCGATCGTTCGCTCCCAAGCCTTCGCATCCTCGCCACGGCAACGGTCCATGAGTTCGTGGCGGCCGAACGGGCGGCCCGGCGAACGAGCGAGTGAGTAGCCACGCTCGCGAAGAGCGTGGGAGTTTCGCGGAAACCCCACGCGGTTGGCGAGCGTGGCTACAAACTTTCTTCTGCGGGTCTACTGAATGTTGGCGAACAGCCCGCTCACACTGCGCCGAGTCTGTCGTGGGACATCACTCGCGATTATCTTATGGATTCTTCGACCGGCTTGCACTCGGCGAGTCGCTCTGAAATCGGCACAATTCTGGTCGAGCGACCCAAGGACTTTGTGGCCCGTGCATCCAACACTCAGCCCCGCCGCGATGCTTCAGAGAAAGTCAGTCCCTTGAATCGGACAGATGCCGAGTTGATCGAGGCTCATCGGCGAGGCGAGACCTCGGCGGTTGAAGAGCTTGTCGCGCGACATCTGGCTCGGGTCAGGAGCCTGTTGTTTCAGCTCGTGTTGGATCGGGACGAGGCGGATGAGTTGACGCAGGAAGTGTTTGTCTGCGTACTTAAAAATCTGGACGGCTTTCGCGGTGAGGCGGCGTTTGCGACGTGGTTGCACCGAATCGCCGTGAACACCGCGCGGCAAGCGGCTCGACGGTCGAGCAGCCGACGAAAAGAAAAGACTCGCGCGGTGCGAGAATCCAACGGTGAGGCAGCGGCTCCCGAGGCCGAACTGATTCGGAGTGAGCAGCGCGACCATGTTCAACGGGCGCTGACCAAGTTGTCGCTGCCGCTGCGATCGGCGGTGGTGTTGACGGTGATGCAGGGTCTGTCGGCGGGTGAGGCGGCCGAGATCGAAGGTTGTCCGATCGGAACGATGTACTGGCGGGTCCACGAAGCGCGGCGGTTGCTGCGTGACGAATTGAAAGGGTTGATCGAATGAACGACCAGCACGACTCTGCCGATGCGAAATTGGATGGCCTGCTGCGAGCGTGGGCCGACGAGTGCGCCGACGACTCGTCCCGTGAAGCCGCCTCTTCGTCCCGTGAAAACAGGCTGCTGCGAGCGATCATGGCGGCGGCACCTCATCGTGCGCCCGAGGTCACGTCAATGCGCGGGGCCTGGTCGTCGCTCGTGGCGTGCGTTGCGGCGGTGATCTTGCTGGCAGTCTCGTTCGCGATCCCGTTGTTGCCGTCAGCGGTCCCGCGGTCGATGGCACTCGATTCCTCCGTCGCGTCGCAGGCCGGGCTGTCCGAGTTGTGGAGCCGCACGGCCGACGTGTTTGGTCCGCAATTGAATTGGCTCTGCGATCTGGACGGTGAGTTGTTGCTCGGCGTGGACGAGGGAGCCGCGACGATTTCGGAACACGATCGCGCGTTCGTGTTGCTGACAGTGCGGGTGCGTGACACGCGGTCGGGTGAATGGTCGGCGATCTGGACCGGGCGCGTGGTCTGTCCGTTGGGCGAGGCTGTCGATTTTGCCTCGGACAAGACGCACTCGGGCGGCACGATTTGGGTGCAGTCTCGACCCGACGGGCGGCTCGTGGCGAGTCACTGGTTGAACTGGCCGGAGCATCCCGAGATCAGCGGCTCGGTCGAGATCAGCGGCTCGGTCGAGACGGAGGTCTCGCCCGGCGAGATGCGCGTCGTCGCCGAGCAGACGGCCGATGGCCGTTCGATTCAGGTGGTCCAACAAGTCTGGATGCCGCACGCGGGATGAGACGAAGTCCGGCTTAGCTTTGTTAGCCGGACTTCTCTCCGGGAGATTGCCGTGCGGAGATTGCCGTGCGGAGAGAAGTCCGGCTTTCGGAAAAGCCGGACTTCAGGACATCACGCTACGAACACGAACAAGAACCGGAACGAGAAGATGATAGACAGAAAAATGGTGGACAGAAAAATGAATGGCCGCCTCCGGTTTGTCCTCTCGGCCATTTTTCTGTCAGCCATTTTTCTGTCGCACTCTTCGGTGAGTCCAGGCGGAAAGACGCTAGCGGCCGAGCCGAATGTCGGCGTGCGGCGGGTGGACTCGTGGACGAATTTGTTTGGTGGGAAGCCGGCCTCGATGACGTGTGAGGTCTCATCCAAACAGGCGGGTGAGGCGACGTTGTCGTGGTCGCTGGTCGTGTCGGGCGGAGTCGTCGCACGGGGCGAGAAGGCGGTCACGCTGAACGCGGATCGCGCGGTCGAGGTCGCGTGGGACGTGGACCTGCCCGAGGTGAAGCCGGGGCTGATCGTCCCCGCCACGCTGCGACTGGCCGTTCAGCCTCAGGACGGCTCGCCGAAGTTTGAGCCGGTCGAAGCGAACG
>JAYUFF010000861.1:0-3970 GCA_043738825.1 Schlesneria sp. | reverse complement strand
TCGGCGGACGAGAACGTCGCGCCGTGAATGCCGTCGCGCCCCGTGCGGCCTCCCACCGCGACGATGAAGTCGCCGGGATGGACCTGCTTCTCGACCTTGCCGACCGGAATCATGGCCGCCGTGCCGCAGTAAACCAGCGGGTTGCCGAGGTAGCGCTCGTCGAAGAAGACCGCTCCGTTCACGGTGGGAATGCCCATGCGGTTGCCATAGTCGCGTACGCCCGAGACGACACCCTTCATCACGGCCTTCGGATGCAGCGTCCCCGGCGGCAGCGAATCGACCGGCGTATCGGGCGGAGCGAAACAGAAGACGTCCGTGTTGAGGATCGGCTTCGCTCCGAGTCCCGTGCCGAGCGGATCGCGGATCACGCCGCCGATCCCCGTGTTGGCACCGCCGTACGGTTCGATGGCCGACGGATGATTGTGCGTCTCGACCTTGAAGCAGACGTGCTGCTTGTCGTCGAACTTCACGACACCCGCGTTGTCCTGAAAGACGCTGACGCACCAGTCGTCCTTGCCGAGCCGCCGGCGAATCTCAACCGTCGCGCCGAAGACCGTCTCCTTGAGCATGTTCTCGAAGACCTGCTCACCGTGTTCGTCGCGATAGCGGATGCGGCCCTTGAGCGTCTTGTGCGAGCAGTGCTCGCTCCACGTTTGAGCCACCGTTTCGAGTTCGATGTCGGTCGGATCTCGCTGCTGTTCGACCCAGTGCCGCTGGATCGTCTGCATCTCGGCAAGGCTCAGGTAAAGCTGCCCATGCTTGCTGAGGTGCATCAGGGCGTCATCGTTCATCGCCCGGATGGCGACCGTTCGCAGTTGGAACTTGTACTCGCTGCCCGCTCCGATCGTGTCCATGTGGAGCGGCCCGGCGATGACGCGCTCGATGGCATCGTTCGCCAGCACACGCTTCGCGACACGGTCGAGATCGGCGGACGAGGCTGCGGCGTCGAACCAGTACTTCCGCCCGGTCGCGACCGCCTCAACGTCGAAGCCGAGATCGACGAGCGCCTTCTGAGTGCTCATCCCGACGTTGTCGGTGACGCCTGGTTTGAAGAGGACGTTGAGGAGTTGATGGTCGAGGGTTGAGGGTTGAGGGTCAGAGGAAGAGCCGTTCGCCGGTGCTGGCCCTTGTCGATCGACTCTCGTCACTCGACTGACCTCGGCCACCGGATCGACCAGCAGTGTGCGTGCAGCCCGAAGAACATCGGCCTCGCTGAGCGACGCGGCTTGCAACAGGAACGACCTCGCGCTGCTGGCCTGCTTCACTGTTGAGGCTCCCAGCGCCCGAGCTTCACTCACCACACGAGCCGCATCGCGGTCGATCTCATTCGCCGCCGGACGGATTTCCACTTCCCAGAGCATTCGGGTTCTCTTCGTTTTTCAGTAGGGTGGGCTGTGCCCACCAGGATCGGTTGCGGAATGGTGGGCACAGCCCACCCTACCAAATCGGATCAGGGGTCGAGGGCCTCGCGGTTGGCTCGACCTTCCTCCAACAGTTGCTTCAACACGTCGGCGTTGCCCAGCTTGAGGGCCGTGCGGAACGATTCCAGTCGATGCTGCACTTCATCGATTCCGGCGACGACGTGCGCGACGTTGTTCAACAGGATGCCGCTCCACAAGGTGGGATCTCCTGCGGCAACCCGCGTGGTGTCGCGAAAGCCGGTGCCGGTGAGCGAGCGGTTCTCGGGCGAAAGTGTTGCGGCGAGTGAGGACGCGACAACGTGTGGTAGATGGCTCGTCATGGCCAGCGCGCGGTCGTGGTCGCCCGGCGTCATCGTGACCGCTTTCATGCCGACGGCCTGCCAGAAGCGTTCGAGCCGGTGAACCTGCTCCTCATCGGCGGAGGGGAGGGGAGTGAGGACACAGACTTTTCCTTCAAACAGATTGGCGTCGGCCGCTTCAAACCCCTGACGGTGCGAGCCGGCGATCGGATGGGCTCCGATGAAATTCGGGACATCGGCCAGCGCCTCACAGATCGGACTCTTTACGGAACCGGCGTCGGTGAGAAGAAGTGCGGAGTGGGAAGTGTGGAGTGTGGAGTCGGAAGAGAGACCGGCGAGGGCCGTGCGGACGCCTTCGGCCACTCGATCGACTGGCGTGCAGAAGACGATCAGGTTCGCTCGCCGAGCCACCTCCGCGAGGTCGGTCGATCCTTCGTCGATGAGGCCCGCTTTGCGAGCGGCCTCCAATCGCGAGGCGTCTCGCCCGACTCCGATCACGCGTCGCGCGATCATTCTCTGACGCAGGGCCGCTGCCAATGAACCGCCAATCAAACCGACGCCGACGATGGCGACGATTTCTTCCAACGGCGGTGCAGGGGGCGGCTTGGGCATGGGGGCCGGATTGTAGTCGGCCAAGTGTGCGAGTTGAATCGAGTCCCTGCCACTCGACTTCGCCACTCGCGTTCATTCCGTGTCGTCGCGCGTCTCTGGGCCGGTGGTGTTGGCAAGCATGCGCAGGATGTGTCGCGCCAGGTGTTCCTGAATCTCGCGGTGACGCGGGATCGGCTGTGAAACGCCCGTTTGGAGGTTCGTATACCAATCGTGGCGGCCACCGTGTCGAACCAGCTCGCAGTCGAGAGCCTCAACCGCCCGCACCAGATCGACTCGTTTCATGTGAGAGCCATCTCTTCGAGCTTTCGCACGCCGGGAATCTGCCCGCCGGTCAAATCGCCGTGCAGTTCTCGGAGGTGGGTCTTCAAGTCGTCGAGTGTCTCGCCCTGAGTTTGGTAGTCGGGATATTCCTGAAGGTGCCCGATCCAAAAGCCGTCCCGCTGCCAATAGACGATCTTCACCGTTGAAGAAGAGGGATGCTCGGATGGAGTGGACATGGCAGCCTCAATTGTCGTGAGCGAGCGAGTGAGTTAGTTGTGAACGGTACGTTACACGCCGCCCATCAGCCGATCAATCGGCTTGCCCGAGCAGTATTTCATCGGACGACCGATCGGCGTGATGACTTCCTTGGCGTAGTCGATGCCGAGCGTGTGCAGGACCGTGGCGTAAAGGTCGGCGACTTCGATCGGGTCGCTGGGCATTTTCTTCTCACCGGTCGGGTCGGTTTTGCCGAGCAGCAGGCCGCTCTTCAGACCGCCGCCGCCGATCAGGCACGAGAAGCCGTTGGGCCAGTGATCGCGGCCTCCCGCCGGATTGATGTTTGGGGTCCGCCCGAACTCGCCGATCACGAGGACGACCGTCGATTGCAGGAGGTCTCGTTCGGCGAGATCCTTCAGGAGTGCGGCCAGTCCGGGGTCGAGATCCTTGGCACGGTTCGTGTGAGCTTCGAGATTGCGGGCGTGCGAATCGAAACCGTTCAGCGCGACCTCAATCGAGCGAACGCCCTCTTCCAGCAGCCGCCTCGCGACGAGACAGCCCTTGCCGAACTGGCTGTCTCCATACGCCGCCTTGATTGCGGCGGGTTCGTCCTTGAAGTCGAAAGCCCTGAGTTGCTTGGAACTCATCATGCGCAGGGCCGCGTCGATGGTGTGCTGGTGCAGAGTCTGATCGACCTTTGTGCTGCGGTTGACTCGGAATGACTTCGAGACGACTTCGAGGTTCTTCAAGCGGCGATCCTGTCGGTCACCTTCGACGTTCGGTCGCAAGTTCTGTCCGTTTTGGCCGGGGTTGAAAATGCGATAGGCGTCGTAGCGGTCGCCCAGGAATCCGCCACGTGGTGGGAAGTTGCTGTCTCCGATCGACACGAACTGCGGAATCTCAACGCGATCGTCGGGCAGTTCGTGAGTCGCGATGGCCCCGATGCTCGGATGAACGAGCGTCGGTTCGGGGCGGTATCCCGTCTTGAGCATGTACGCCCCTCGCTCGTGATCCCCTTCTTTTGACACCATGGACCGGATGACCGACAGGTGGTGAAGCTGCTCGGCCATGTGCGGATAAAGATCGGCAATCTGAACCTCGGGGATCGAGGTCTTGATCGCGCCCACTCCGTCGCTGCCGCCGCCGATCTTTGTGCCGGGA
>JAYUFF010000860.1:0-3971 GCA_043738825.1 Schlesneria sp. | reverse complement strand
TACTTGTCCTCGCCATACGGCCCGACGTTGTACGGAGTCCGCTTCATCAGCATCGGGTACGTCTTCGTCGAGTCATTCGGCACGAAGACCGATGTCATGAGCTTCACGCCGTCGCGCATTGGGATCATGTGCTCGTGCTTGGTGTAATGCAGCCGAATGTAGCTTTCGGGCTGCTGGATTTCCTGAGCGACCGCCCGCGTCGAGCCGCCCGCAGAAACAAACCAAACTGACAGTATGAACGCTGCGAGCACGACATTTCGCATGAGCGATATTCTCCGAGGAAGTTAGTGTTTGTTGAAATCGAGTAGGGTGCGTGGAGTCTTCGGAACGCACCGATTTCGGACGTGCTCATCTCCATCTGGTGCGTTCCGAAGACTCCACGCACCCTACGGTCAATCATCCGGTCGCGTCCAACCCCGTCAGAGTGCCGGTGCTCGATGCGAACTTGTCGGTTTCGATGCCCAACCGTTGCAACATGCTGACATAAAGGTTGCTGAGCGGCGGGCCGTTCTTCGGGTCGAACGCGAGGTGTTGGCCGTGCTTGAAGCCACCACCGGCGAACAGAACGGGCAGGTTCCGAGTCGAGTGGTTGCTGGCGTTTCCGAGATTGCTGCTGAAGAAGACCATCGTTCGGTCGAGCAGGTTTTCGCCCTGCTCTTCGGTCTGTTTCAGTTTGGCCAGAAATTCCTGGACCGTCTTCATTTTTTCCAGCTCGACCTTTTTGAGCTGCTCGATCTTGTTGGCCTCCTGGCCGTGATGCGAGAGGTCGTGATGGCCGAGCGACACGCCCGCGACGGGTGGCACGAGACTCGTTCCGAGCAACAGCATCGAGACGAGTCGGGTCGAATCGGTTTGCAGCGCGAGGTGCGTCAGGTCGAACAGCAGCCGCGTCTTGCCGACCAGGTCGGCCGAGTTCATGTTGTTCTGAGGTTGCTTCACATCGACCTTTGGCTTGGGCTTCTTCGACCACTCCTCGGCCGTGACCATCCGCTGTTCGAGTTCGCGGACGCTGGTGAAGTACTCGTCCACCTTCTCACGATCGCGCGTGCCGAGCTTCGGCGACATCGCCTTCGCCTGCTCACGCACCGTGTCGAGAATGCTCTGCCCGTCGCGCAGCCGTCGTGCCTGAGCCTGCACTTCGTCCGGCCGTCCCTCCAGAAACAGCCGGGCGAACACCGACGCCGGATAAAGATCCGAAGGCACAAGCGCCCCACTTCGAGTCCACGACAAACCGAATCCCTCGGCCGACAACGACAGGCTCGCAACGCGGGTCTGTCCGCCAATGTGCTCGGCCGCGAACTGGTCCACCGAGATGCTGTTGCGGAACCCGGCGCGAATTTCGGGATGCGGAGCGGCCGTCAGAAAGCTGTAGATCGAATCGTGACTGGAGCCGACATCGGGATGCGCCAGTCCGGAGATCACCGTGAAGTCGTCCCGCAATTCCTTGAGCGGTTCGAGGTACGGCGTCAGTTCGTAGTCTTTGCCTGCCTGCTCCGGAAAGAAAAACGGCGGATGCACACCCAGCGGAGTACAGATGTTGACCATGCGGCGCGGCGGCGGTGCGGCTTTTTCGCCAGCACGCACGCGCGGTAGAAAGTAGTCAAGCACCGGCAGTGCCAGCGTCACGCCTGCGGCACGCAGGAAGTGACGACGGGGAAAGCGAGTCTCGGTGAAGGTAAGATTTTTCATGGAAGATCGCTTTCATGTCAACGGGCAGAAGTAGTTGCCGATACCTTTGCTTTGTCTTCCAATATCGGGATTTCTGGCCAATCCAACTGGTCGATCGCGCTCGGACTCAAAATTCCATGCTGAGCATACGCGAGCTGAAGTCGTTCATTCAGCCATATGCTTGCTTGAGGTGTAAGCTCCACTGCGGCTTGCTGCATGTAGGCTCTCCGAGGATCTGTATTGCCTTCGCCTTTCGCAGCGTTCTTTTGCGTGGGCAAAAAGGCGTCCGACTTCAGCGAGTCCATCAATTCGTTGAGCGAAATACCACCACCCAACTCGCCAGCGATGAATTCACAATGATGCACTTTAATGTAGTGTGGCCAGTTTACTTTCCATGGACGAAGTACAATGTCAGCAGCAGTCGCGTTGTCACGAGTCGCGTCGTGACGCATTGCGATTGCCCGCCCATAAATCAGAATGTCGTTGGGATCCTTCACGAGCCGTCCCATAAACATCACCGCTCCATTACGAACTTGTCGTGGTCGTTTTCCCTTTGGGTAGGTGCAGGCCCAATGGCAGCCTGAACGCTGCACTTCATCGAAAACTGCCGTTGAGCGATCTGCTCGATTGCGACTTTCGCCAAAGAACTTGACGAATGTTTGCTCAGAATCGCCAATGAAAGCAGGCAGTCTGGCTGGTTCCATCAAGATGTCGGCATCGACGCCCTCGTCACCCAGCCGCATTGCCATCGTTGGGCGTGCTCCACAGGCCAGATGATCTGTGACCATTCTGTCCCAACCTGCCAGACGCTCCTCAGTGAGATCTTGGCCCGCGCGTCCCCACAAGTCGTCGAAGTACTGGTGACAGCGCTTAACAATTCCCAATTCGTCGGCAACGAATCCGAACTCGTGGTTCCGATGCAACGCGGCCGTGGTGAGGTTTGCCGATGTCACGATAGCGCGCCGATCTCCGAACAAGTACAGTTTCGCATGCAGGTTGCGCACACCTCGGATTGCCGCTCCGTTCTTGAGCAGCAAACGCAGCGCTTCGATATCGCTGACGCCATCACAAAAGTCTCCGAGATTGAAACGTGTGATAACTTGAAGCGATCTCGGTTTCCGATCCCGTAACAACTGCTCCACAACGCGCCGCTTGATGAACGGGCAGACAAGACGAATGGCAGAAGAATCGACGCTCATAGCGTGATTCAGCACGTCACTCCATCCCGTATCGACGAGGTGAAAGTTCGTCACAAATCTCTCTCCATTTAATGCGATGATCACTTCGACCGAAATAACTCGCTCTGCACGATCTCGTGGATGAGCGAACGGAAACCGTAGTTCTTCTCGCGGACCCTGGCGACGATGGCATCGATTTTGGGTTCGTCGGCGGATGTGGGGGCAGCACCGGTGGCGTAGGTCAGCAGTTTCGATGTCAGGGCGCGGGCGAGTTGGTCCTTGTTGGCGAGGAGCAGTTGCTTGAACTCGTCGATGTTGGCGAAGCGGCGACCGTCGGGAAGTACATCGGCCGGTTCGATCTTGTGACCGTGGTTGTACGGCATCTTACGGCCATCGACGCGAGCCTCTTCGACATGCTGGCCCCAGCCGGTCGTGCGGTAGCGGTCGCGCCAGCCGCCGATCACGTCGAAGTTTTCGAGGGCGAAGCCGGGGGGATCGATATCGACGTGGCAGCTCGCGCACGATTCGATCTGGCGGTGCTTGGCCAACTGCTCGCGAATCGTGGTGGCTCCGCGAATGTCGGGTTCGAGGGCGGCGACGTTTTCGGGAGGCGGTGACGGTGGCTGGCCGAGGATGCGATCCAAGACCCACGCTCCGCGCATGACGGGTGACGTGCTCGTGCCGTTGGCTGTCACTTTCAGCACGCTGGCCATCGTGAGCATTCCACCGCGATGGCTGTCCGGCGGCAGCGGCATCTTGCGAAACGCGAATCCGTCCACGCCGAGGATGCCGTAATGCTTCGCCAGCCGTGCGTTGAGCATCGTGAAATCCGACGCGACGAAATTCGTGAGGCTCAGATCGTCTTTGAGAACCTCGGCGAAGAACTGCTCGGTCTCGCGGACCATCGAGACCTTGAGCATGTCGTCGAATTCGGGGTAGAGGAGGTGGCTCGGTTCGGTGAAGTCGATGTCGCGCAGGCCGAGCCATTGGCCGACGAAGTTCTCGGTGAACGCGGCGGCCTTCGGGCTGGCGAGCATGCGCTCGACTTGTTTGTGGAGTACATCGGGGTCGGACAATGTAGAAGGCACACTCCGTGTGCCGTCCGTGTGGGCCGACTTCGCCGAA
>JAYUFF010000859.1:0-3972 GCA_043738825.1 Schlesneria sp. | reverse complement strand
ACCAAGCGGTCGTTGGCTTGCAGGTGCTCTCGCGGACCGACCGCCACAATGACTTCGCCATTGCGTTCGATCTCAGCCAGAAACAGGCCCGGCAAATGGCGCAACCCCGCCTGTTCGACACTGCGGTTCACGAGTGGCCCGCCCGCCTGGACCACCATTTCCACCGTGTACTGCCGTGGATCGTCGCTCAAACTGATCGCCGGGCGGCGGTCGGGAAGCAGCCAGCGACTGAAGACGAGCATGTAGACGACTCCTCCCAGTGCGCATGGCAGGCCGACCCAGGTGATGTCGAACATGCCGAACGCGGGCAGCCCCTCCGTGGACATGGCGGTCTTCACGACCAGATTTGTGCTCGTGCCGATCATCGAACAGACCCCACCGAACGTTGCGGCGAAGGCCATCGGCATGAACAGCTTCGAGGGGCTGATCTTGGACTTTTTGCAGATGTCATCCACGACGGGCATGAACATCGCGACGACGGGAGTGTTGTTCAAGAACGCGCTGAGTGTCGTGACCGGAACGAGCAACCGAATCTGAGCCGACAGCACGGTTCGCGGCCGTCCCAGAAACGGCTCGGTCAGCAGATTCATCGCCCCGGTTTGCATCAGACCGGTGACGATGATGAAGAGGACGCCGACACTAATCAGCGACTCCTTGCCGAATCCTTCAAACGCTTGTTTGGCGCTGGGCAGGGACTTGGAATCGAACAGCCCCTGCGCGATGACGAGCACGAGCAGGCAGCCCACCGTCAATGCATCGGGCGAACTCCATTCGCGCGCCAGCGCGTAGACCATGAACGCGACAACCGCCAGTACCAACCAGGCTTCCCAGCCCATGCCGTTTCCGATCATCAAAGACAAACAAGTCGCATCAAAGACAATTCTGACATGACCGACGACGCAGCCGATTTCGGCGTAATCGGCCAACCCTTGTGAACCGACCTCGCCGAGGTCGGCTGTTTGTCGGTCTCGTCAATCACGTCGATCGGTCGCGGCCGATGAGGACTCGAACATTCTCGCGATTGGTCCACAGAGTGCCTGCCGTTGCCGGTTGTGTCAATCGTGTCAACCGTCTGCTCAAAAGTTGAGGCTGCAAACTCAAGGTGATTGGGCGAAGGGTTCGAGTTTGAGAATTGTGTGATCTTGGAGTCGAATGCCGATCAACTGACGCGACAGCGACGCCGAAGTCTTCCTATCAAACTGGCGTTCAAGTTGGCGACAACCTACAATTCGCCGCCCAACGTGGCTTCGGCGTGATTCGCTACTGCCGCAGCGGACCATGTTGCTGCGTTCGCCAGGGTGGATTCTTCAGAGCCTCATCGCGGAGTTCGCCAGCGTTTCAGTTCATGAAGGCGAGTTCGGCTGAGTTCTTGCGAACTCAGCGACGTGCAGGCAGCGACGGTTCCACGAGGGGACATGAATCATCTGGGCTGCGACGCGAAGAGCCTTCCACCGACGATCTTCAAACGAGCCTCCCATGCTGCTAATCATAATTCGAGTGTTGTATGCCTTCATTTGTGCCGG
Source organism: Schlesneria sp. (assembly GCA_043738825.1). Classification (GTDB taxonomy): domain Bacteria; phylum Planctomycetota; class Planctomycetia; order Planctomycetales; family Planctomycetaceae; genus Schlesneria. Next base: position 2,449 of record JAYUFF010000859.1, on the reverse strand, counting down.
CGCGATCGCGGCACTCATCCAGCCCGAGGAAGGTCTTCCGCAAATCATCGCCGATCATAAATTTCCGGCGTTCTTGATCCTGCTCGGCTTGACTCAGAGTGTCACGCTGGTGGATTTGTTCCTACCACGAAAGCGTTTGGATTTGATCTCGGCGGTCTACTTCGGATTGCTGATCGGTTCGCTGCTGGCGTACCTGTTGTTTCTGGGAATTGGGCCGGTCGTGCCCCATGTGGTTCGACCGGTGGTGGCGCTGCTGTTGACCATCATGCTGCCGTACATCTGCATTTCGTTTCTGTTGCAGACGAAGGACGACTTCCGCTTCGTGATCCCGTATGTCGAGTTCGCCAAAGAGATCAAGGGCGGCCGACCGCTCGTCGTCGATACCAGTTCGCTGATCGACGGACGAATCGCCGACATCATGGACACCAACGTCCTCGATACGGAGTTGGTCATCCCCAGCTTTATCTTGGAAGAGTTGCAGGCGATTGCCGACAGCAGCGATAAGTTGCGCAGGATTCGTGGACGCCGCGGCCTCGACGTGTTGACCAAACTCCAGCAGAACCCCAAAGTCGATGTCCGGATGTACGACGTGAAGGACAAAGATCTGGCCGAGTTGTCGGTGGATCAGCGTCTGGTCGCGTTGGCCAAGCGCATGGGAGGCCGCGTGGTCACGAATGACTTCAACCTCAACAAGGTCGCCAGCGTGCAAGGGGTGGATGTCATCAACCTCAACGATGTGGCGAACGCTCTCAAGCCCCGCTATCTCCCCGGCGAGTTGCTTCGGATCAAAGTGATCCGCGAGGGCGAGTCCTTCGGTCAGGGAGTCGGTTATCTGGATGATGGCACGATGGTTGTGTGCGAGCAGGGAGCGGTGTTGATCGGCAAGGAAATCGAGGTGGTCGTCACCAGCATGTTGCAGAACAGTGCTGGCCGAATGATCTTCGGTCGCATGCCCAGTTCGCCGTCCTTGCCGCGTGATAACCATGCATGAAGTCTGTCTTTGAAAATGTCCTGATTCGGAACCAGAAGCCAACACGATGAGTACTTCTGACACGATGCTTGTACCGCAGGCAGTTCGCGAATCAGCCACAACGACTCGTTCCAGTGGAGGCCACGCCCTCATGGGCCACAGCAATGCGGAAGCGGGTGACAGTTCCAACCTGTCCTACGTCGAATCGCTTTACATCGAGTATCAGAAGTCGCCCGAACTGGTCTCCCCCGATTGGCGAGACTACTTCCAACAGTTGACGGCTCAGGCGAATGCCGAGGGTGCCGTTGACGGCCACAGCCTGTTTCGTCCGAAGCAGGTCGGCGACGGCGGCCTGGTTTCGCCGTTGGAACTCGACTACGCGATTCTTCAGGAGCGAGTCGATCGTCTGATCCGCAACTATCGCGGCATGGGTCACTATGCCGCCGACATCGATCCGCTGGGCCAGCCGAGAGCCCGCGTTCCGGAACTCGAACCCGATGCGTGCGGCTTCAAACCGCAAGACATGGACCGTCAGTTCTCGACGATCGGAGCAGGCGGAGCCAACCTCAGAACGCTCCGGGAAATCCTCGAATGGCTGCGCAATACCTACTGCCGTTCCATCGGCGCGCAATTCATGCACATCGACGATCTGCCGGTGCGCGAGTGGTTGCAGCAACGGATGGAGGCGACTGAAAATCGCCTGCAACTGACGGATGAAGAGCAGCGGCGCATCCTCAAACGGCTGAGCGACGCGGTCGTGTTTGAAGAGTTCATCCTGAAGAAGTTCCATGGGGCGAAGAGCTTTTCGTTGGAAGGTGCAGAGACGCTGATCCCGCTCTTGGAGTTGGCCATCTACAAGGCGGCCGATCAGGGCATTGAGGAGGTTGTCCTCGGGATGGCTCACCGGGGACGGCTCAATGTTCTCGCCAGCATCATGGGCAAGGCTCCCCGCGCCATCTTCCGCGAGTTCGCGGACCTCGACCCCGAGCTGCACACCGGCCGTGGCGACGTGAAGTATCACCTTGGTTACAGCAATGACTGGTACTCGGGAGACGGCCGCAAGGTTCATCTGTCTCTATGCTTCAATCCCAGTCACCTGGAGTTCGTGAATCCCGTCGCAATGGGGCGAGTGCGAGCCAAGCAGGATCGCAAAGGGGACACCGACCGCGACAAGGTGATGTGTCTGCTGATCCACGGCGATGCGGCGTTCGCAGGCGAGGGGATCATTCAGGAGTCGCTCAATCTCAATCAACTCGAAGCGACTCGCATCGGTGGTACGATCCATGTCATCGTGAACAATCAGATCGGTTTCACCACCCATCCGTCTCAGGGACGATCGACGCCCTACGCGAGCGACGTGGCGAAGATGCTTCAGATTCCGATCTTCCATGTGAATGGAGAAGACCCGGAAGCGGTGGCTCAGGTCGTGCGGTTGGCGATGGATTTTCGACAGGCGTTCCACCGCGATGTCGTGATCGA
>JAYUFF010000858.1:0-10533 GCA_043738825.1 Schlesneria sp. | reverse complement strand
AAAAGGTGCCGGAAGAAGTATTGATGGAGAATTACCCGGTTGGCAAAACCATTCGCAGCGTCGGACGTTTCATCGTGAATGGGAAAGGTCGAAACACGAAATGGGGTATCCGGGGTGAGGCGTCGTTCAGCTACTTCGCGTTGGTTCCGATGGTGACGCGCGTGGTGGAGAACAATGCGCGGATGGGACGCGTCGTCGTCGAGCAATCGTTCGCGGATGTCGTTCAGGTTCGCGGAGTCTCGAACCAGACGCTGGAGCTGGTCTCGCCCGATTCGCCGGTGCTGCGAACCGTCTGGCCGACGATCGATCAGCAACTGAGGTCGCTTTCACCGGGGTATGTCGCCTTTCGGAAGCTGGTCGATGCCATCAACAGTACCGATCCGGGCCTCAAAGAAACGCTGACGACCGCCAGCGAATGGCTGCGGCGCGTCGGAGTCGATATTTCGACTCAGCCTCCCGATACCGAACTGGCGATGCAGGTTGCAAAGCTCTCGGGAAGTCGGTTCAAGATCATCTACCTGTCGGGTTTGGGTGTGACGAGCATCGAGCAGTTGGAAGGGGAGCCATTCAACCGCGCCGAGTTGATTCAACATGCGCACGCCAGCACGGTGCTGGTCGATTACTTCGTGTTTTCGGCGGCGAAACGTCAACCGGGTGAGAAGTGGGACGTGCAGGCCGACGATGTGGCGGGCGTGTTCGCACTCTACGATCCGACGGCGGAGATCGGCGGAACAATCAGCTTGCGGCGCGGCAAAGATGCTGTCGCGGGACAGGTCGCGCGGCTCGAAGTTGTCGGCGGAGCCGTCACCGCAGACGGCATCGTCGATGGGAAAGAGCAGCGAGGTCGCTTGACCGTGCGCGACGGCACGATGTCGTTCGACTTGAAGGACATGTACATCAGCGGGGCGTTGATCAAGTTTTCGGCCAGTTCGCTGTTTCAGAGTCGCAATCATCTGATGTATGGGACCGAGCAGTTGCGAGACATCAAAGTGGAAAGCCGCTACGAGGCGGAGTTGGTTGCTCCGAAAGCGAAAGCACCTGCGGCCAAGTCACCCTGATGGGCGTCACGGCTCTTCCCTATTTCAATGTAGGGTGGGACCAGCTCGCTTCGAGCGCCGGCCCACCATGAAGAAACGTCGAGAAATCATGGTGGGCCGGCGCGGCGAAGCGCCGCTCGTCCCACCCTACATTCTGCGCAACTTCAATTTGGACGGAGCCGTGTGATAGGAGCACTGTCATGAGTTTCCTCTGCCCCGGTTGTGATACGGTCCATGCGGATGACGCCCCGGCTTGCGCCGCATGCCGACTGCCGCTCGACTGGATCGCAGGGTTTCCCTCTTTTCTCGATGCTCTTCGCAGCGCAGTTACCAAAACTGCGGCGTCGCAATCGGTGGGGGTCGTGCCAACACTGGCGACGGTGGGAGCGCCGATCGCGCTGAGTCGCCAATCTCCCACGACACTTGGTCGAGCGAGGGGGAACTCTTATGCGCTGCCCGATCCCACTGTCGAACCACAGCATGTGATGATCGTGCCTTGGCGATCGGACGACGCGGAGCCGACCGCACCGTGTCGGTTCTTTCTCGTGGATCGCGGCACGGATGCCGGAACATTCGTGAATAGACGACGGATCGCGGCTGTGGAACTGCACGCAGGCGACCTGCTTCAATTGGGGCCGTTTGCATGGAGCTTTAGCGCAGTCGATGGGCAGCTCGTACCGCTCGCCCCGATTGCGGGCGTCGGCCTGCAACTCGCTGAACTGCATGTGACCGGCCGATTGGGGCCACAGTTCGAGTTGACGATTGATCCGGGTCAGTTTGTCGCCATCGTCGGAGGTAGCGGGGCGGGTAAATCAACGCTCGTTAAAGTACTGGCTGGTCAACCGGGACTGATTGCCACGGGGCGAGTGGACGTACTGGAAGCGAACGGATTGCGATGGGATCGTGCCGAGAACTCGGAACGATTCCGCGATGCGCTGGGATATGTCTCGCAAGACTCGATCCTGCACGAGGCACTGATCGCGCGACAGGTACTCACCGCGAGTGCCAAACTGCGCGGTGAGCCACACGACGCGGCAACAATTGGTTTGGCTCTCTTGCGCGCCGAAATTGACCGCAAACAGTGGGACCAGCCGATCCGCACGTTGAGTGGCGGGCAGAACAAGCGCGTCCGCACGGCGAGCGAATTGATGGGCCGCCCGCGCCTACTGTTGCTCGACGAGCCAGACAGCGGGCTGGACGGCGAGCGACGGGCATCCCTGATGAGATTACTCCGCGCGTTGAGCTGGCAGGGATGCACGGTGGTTCTGGTAACGCATGTCGTGGGCGATCTCGAAAATCTCTGCGACCGGGTTGTCGAGATTAAGAAGGGCCTTGTCGTGCGGGACAATCGCGTGGCCGATGCGACGAATGCAACGGAGAACATAGCAGGCAACATGGCACCGCTTCCCGCGGCGGCCGGCACGAAGAAAGTCGGGCAATTCGGAATCCTCGTCGATCGCGAGCTGGCTCTGCTCCAGGCGGACTGGTGGAGCCGACTGGCAGTCCCCTCGCTCGTAGCCGCTCTGTTCGCGGTGGCGGTGGGAGTGGGAGTGGCCGTCGAACCGACTCACGTTCCACTGCTCGGCTTCCTCAGCGTCGTCTCGGTCTTATGGATGTCGGCGAGTACAAGCCTGCTGGGCATCGTTGGCGAACGCGAAGTCTTCGACCACGAGCGACAACTTTTCCTGTCCGTCCCTCACTATCTGCTGGCCAAGTTTCTGGTCACGGTCGTCGTGGCCATCTTTCAGACGCTGTTGTTCTTCGTCGCGCTGTGGCTCGTCCGGAAAGTGCTCGGCTGCCAGACGCTCCTCGCGCCTGTGTGGGCCGTCGCCATCCTGATTATGACCTCCACGGCGGGCGTGTCGCTCGGACTGTGCCTGTCTGCGCTCGCCGGTCGGAAGCAGAAGACCGCTACATTTCTGCTGCCGCTCATCATGATCGCGCAACTCGTCTTCAGCGTCCCCGTCGCTTATCCCGACATCGCACGCGACAGCGTGGAGCGGGCCTATGCCATTTTTCATCCGACCGCGAAAACCGAGAAACAGGTATGGCTTGCCGCAAGCATCTCGCTGCTGACCATCTCACGACCGGCCGACATGGCACTGCGGGCGTGGTCGTACTATCCGCCCGACGAGAAAGTCAACGAGCGCACGCCTTACGCCGCTTGGGGGATCGCCACGCTTGTGGGTTGGACGATTGCCTTCCTGTCCTTGACATCGATACTGCTGCGTAGAAGCTTCTTCATATTCAAATAACAAATTCTCATCTTTGATGAGCACACTTCGTCTACGTCGATTTGCCTCATCGTGTTAGCCTCGATGCTCGACAGGTTATGATATTGGCCCGGCGCTCACGATTTCTCGCATCCAACGAACAAACCCCAGCGGCCTGAACCGCCGGGGTTGCGTGGGATTCTCGTTCGCTTCGCCAGCGACACACGGAACTTAATATCGCTGTTCGTAGTGCCCCGGAATGTACTGGAGTCGCGATTCCTGTGGCGGGAACGGGTTCGGGGAGTACCCGGAGTTACCGAACTGATCCCAACCGGGATTTGGTGGAGCCACTGAAGGATTGTAGCCGTAGTTGGGCACCGGGGGAAAAGCTGGGCCAAGGACCGGGCCATAGAATGGAACCGGTGCCGGTTGATAGCGAGGCCCGTGACATGGCGGGTTGTTGTACCTGTTGTAGCCGTAGGTATTGCCGCCGTAGGGGCCGCCGTTGTTGACACCGACATAGACTTGAGAGTGATGCAGGAATTGCGAAAACTGACTGGCTTCTGTGGCAGAAACGCTCACGACAACAAACCCCATCAACGTGATGATTACTAGCTTCAGTTTCATGATCGTACCCTTACCTTCCCTCGTGCATTCAGTGTTTGCCGTTCTTAGTATCACGGAGACGCTGTCATTGCATCGGCCGTGCCGATCAGGAAAAACCTTACTTCCGCCTACACATTGCGGCTCAGGAAAACTGTTCGAAGAGGCGAGAGCGAGTCGTTGAAATCGAATTGCGCAATCGTCTACGTGCCTGAGCCTGATAGTGGGTGCAGGTTGCAGCAGAGCGGGAAGCGTATTCACACTGATGGCATGAAACCAGTGGATTGCGACAGCGCTGTGTTACAAACCAGTTTGAGAGAGCGGCATCGCATCCGACGTCATTGGTTGAGAACATGAACGACCAACAGCGATTCGCCCTTCATTTTGGCCCTTACCACTTTCCGCCGTTCAACTATGGCGATGTCGTCATGGACGAGGTGCGTGGCGAGGTGACGGTCGTCAATCTGAGCGATGCGAAGATACCGTGGCCGATTGGAAAGCTGCGGCGGGCGAAGTCACTGGTCGTGTTTGGCGGGTTGGCCGATGCCATTCGCAGAGAATCGAATCAAGCCGTCTGCCATTGGTGGGGCATCAGACCCCAAACCGCGACCAAGTGGAGGAAGGCACTCCATGTCGAACCGCTCAGCGCCGGCTCGCGAGAACTGTTTGTCCGGTACAGGCGCGAGGAACGTGCGCTGGATGCCTTGCCGAAAGCCCGCGTCGCTGCCTCCCGGCCAGAGTCACGACAAAAGATCGCCGACGCTCGACGAGGCAAGCCAAGGCCCAAGTCGGTCATCGAGGCTCTTCGGCGGGCCAATCTCGGTCACCGGGCGACACCGGAGCAGCGACGAAAACTGAGCGAGGCACAACGGGCACGGCCCGCAAATTCACCAAGACCGCGCCGGGCTTGGACTGAGCACGAAGACAGTCTGTGTCGAACCCTCGTGCCGAGTGTCGTCGCCGCTGAGACCGGGCGGTCACTCCACGCCGTCTACCTGCGCCGCCACAGGCTGGGCCTTCCCGACCGTCGCGCCGAAGCCTATCGGGAACGGGGACCAATCCGAACGGTTCAGCAGTGGAATGAGACCGAGGACGAGATGGTCCGAACTCTCCCACCGCAGGAGGCCGCGCAGCAGACTTGTCGATCCTTGGCCGCCGTGCGACGGCGGCGAGGACGACTCGGATTGCCGGGGTCTCGCAGGGAGTGAGAGGTTCGCCGATCGTGAACACGGCCCTCGGCGAACATTCATCACCGTCCTCGGACTGATGTCGAGACTATGCTGGCCTGACGTTCTCGGCACACGGGCCTTTCTGCCCCATGCCTTCGGTGTACGTCACCTTCTGGCCTTCACGCAGGTCATTGAATCCAACACCTTGCACAGCGGACGAGTGGAAGAACAAGTCTTTGTCAGTCGCTGTCTTGATGAACCCAAATCCCTTGTCCATCACCTTTTTGATCGTGCCTTCGGCCATGTCTGCTTTTCCTGAATGACTGTTTGGATGGAATGCTGATCGGCACACGATGCCGACTCGCTACCATCGGTTAATTCGAGAAGTTGTACCATGTCCACGAATCGAGGTGATGGATGCGACTAATTTCGCTCGCCAGTGTGATCGTTTTGCGCGGACGAATGTCGCCATCTGGCGGCCCTTCTGCTCGGCCGCAGCAGCGCAGATGAGTGGCGAGAACTTTGGTGAGTTTTGACGATCGGCCTGCCCCTTTTCAAAAGAAGAACGTCATGACGAAAATCCCCTCCAGCAAATTCTCGACTGCCAAGAAGAAGATTCCATCGACAAAGTTTCCCACCGCCAAGCGGAAACTCTCATCAGGAAAACTTGCCAGCCAGACGGTCAAAATCCCTTCGAGGAAATTTACAAAGGCAAAACAAGGAGCGAAGCAAGGCGTCAATGAACCTGCTCCGCTCGGCCGCCCTTCCGATGAACAAGCCCGTCGAGATGAAGTTGCGACATTGAAGGACAGGACTGACGCCCTGAAGGCTGCGAGCAAACGATCTGCTCGTTGATCGAGGTCACTTTCCGTACCCTGCATCCAAGAATGACCCGGTGATCTGGTCAGCCAGGTCGAGGATCGCCTTTTGCTGCCTGCCGATGTCCCAAGGTACTTCCCCGCGTAAGCGGACTCGAATGTCGAGCGCTGGGGGACGGACACGATTATCTCCCCCGCTCGTTACTGCCATTTCGTTCAATGTCCCGGCAGCCTGATTTCGATTCCGTACCTCGGAGCGACCTCAAGCAGTTTGTCTATCTCTTCCTTCGTTGGTGGTGAAGCAGTCATGGCTACTTGGGCTACAGGCACTCCGACCTCGAAGAACATTTGCTCCAGACCAGCAGGGGCGACCGAGATCAGCATCTTCGCAGGTTGGTTAGACTCGTTCTTGAATGAGTGTGGAGTCCCGACCGGAATGTTGGCAAACATCCCCGCCGTCGCCACGATCCGTTCCTCTCCGATCTGAAAGGTGATCTCACCTTCGAGGATGTAGAAGCCTTCTTCTTCTCGGCTGTGGACGTGTGGAGGTGGCCCGCCGCCCGGAGGTACAATGGCTTCCCAAAGGGCGTACTTGCCGTTGGTGTCATCACCAGTCGCCAGAAAGCGGTACACGTCTCCGACGACGGCGATGGTCCGGCCGTCAGCGGGTGATCTTATGGTCGGATTCATCGTTTCGTCCTTCTACTTGGCAGGCAGCGTCCAGCAAGGAGATGACGCCCGGCATGATGACGAGTATCACCAAGAGCAAGATCGCATATTTGGTCAGGCCCATCGCCAAGGGCAAGGCGGTGAACGTCATCATCATGACGACCGGATTGAAATTCGGTGAACTGAAGAGAAAGCCCAAGGCGACCTCGACTCGACCGTGGCCACGAGTCACGCCGCAGGCAGTGGGGACTGCACAGTTGGCGCACGCGCCCATCGGGACGCCGACCAACGCTCCCTTCAACGAGTTCAGGTAAAGGTTCTTGCCGATCTTCAGGAGGTAGTATCGCAAGACGGTGTGGAGCAACGCCCCGAACAGGACGCCGAATGTCATGCCGATTTTCATGCTGTCGAGCCAGTTGACTACGTTCGCCAAGATTCGTTGCCAGACCGGAGCATCTGCCGCAACAACGATCAACTGGCTGCTGAACGCCATGCTGGGTAAGGTTTGCCCCAAATGCTCGGCCTTGCTGAACAACTGCGGGTAGCGTGAAGCGAACCAGAAGAGGCCAAGAAGTAGCATCGCCGTGGCGACAAGTATCATCGGGCGGTAATGACACTGTATTTGGAACGGCCTTCGGACGGCGGCGGTCGTCACGCTTTTTCCTTACTTCAGAGCCAATTTGATTGTCGCTTCTCCCGCCATTCCTGACCAGTTTTTCGGAGTCAAGGCTCCGTGACCAATTCCTCGATGCCCTCCGGTTCAGGAGGCTTCTGCTCACGAAGGACCGGTGGAAACAATAGCTTCAACAAAGGTGGAGCCATGAATGTCGTGACCATCACCATCAACGTGACGGCACTAAAGAGGCCGGGGTCGAACACACCGCTGGTTAGACCCATCTGAGCGAAGATCAGACCGACCTCGCCACGAGGAATCATTCCGATGCCAATGACCTTCTTGTTGCCTTGGAACCAGAAGGGGGCATAGCCAGCCAAGAATTTACCCACCACCGCAGCTACGATCAGCAGACCACCAACTAGCAAGGTCTGGCGGTTGGCCGGATCAACCGGGTTCAAAACCCGCACATCCACCGCAGCACCGACCACCACGAAGAAAATCGGTACGAAGAAATGGCCGAGATGGGCGACTCCCCGTTCGATTTCGTGTGCGTGCCGTGTTCCTCTCAACAGGAGGCCAGCGGCAAACGCTCCGATAATTATGGCCGACCCAGCAACAGAAGCCAGCCACGCAAGTCCGAATGCCAACATGATTGCCAGTATGGTTGGCGTGCCGGGTAGGTCCACTCGGCTCGACCAGCGGACCAATGGCGGAACGATGAATTTGCCGACAAGCAGTGTTCCTGCCAAAAAACCAAAGGCGATGCCGGTTGTGTTTACTACACCGAGAACTGTTACTTCTTGCCCTTTGGTCAAACCGACTACAACAGCGAGAATGACGAGTCCAATCACATCATCAATGACGGCTGCACCGAGGATGATTTGGCTTTCCGGTTCTTTCAGCCGGTTGAGGTCAGAGAGGACACGGGCCGTAATGCCGACACTGGTGGCCGTCAGACTGGCCCCGGCAACGATGGCGATAAGGTTGTCAAGGGCGAGCATCCAGCAGACGAGGTAGCCCAAACCGAACGGCAAAGCGACGCCAACGAAGGCAACTGCCGCCGAAGCCCCGCCGACTTGCAGCAGCTTTTGCAGGTCCGTTTCCAGTCCGATCTCGAAGAGCAGAATGACTACGCCGAGTTCGGCCAACAGATGCAATACTTCGTTCTTGGGATCAACGATGCCTGCGACTGACAAGCCAAGGACTACCCCGGCCATGAGTTCGCCCAAGACGGCAGGCTGGCCAATCCATTTTGCCGCCGCACCAAACAGCTTGGCGGTCCCCAAAATGACCACGAGTATGCCAAGGAACTGCGGTACGTCTAAGTGGTCCATTTATTATCCTTCTAATCCTCGTCGCCGCACCAAGCAACAAACTCGTTGACGATCATGCCATTCTCGCCTCACACGCTCTCAACATCATCCCCAACGGCTCCTGATCCGCCAAGCGGTGATCCATCCCGGCCTCGATCAAGGCCGACGCAGACAACCCACTGTTCTTGACCAGTTCTTCGGAGTCTGCGAACGGGATCACGTCATCGGCTCGGCTGTGCAGGATCACCGTACCGGGCTTCACGGTCTTGACCGTCCCCCAATTCTTCCACGCCGGGCAGAGAAGGACGAGCTTGGCTTCGCCGCTGTTGATGTTCACCGCCAAGGCCCCGCCTCGTGATGATCCCACGACAGCATCGGGCTTGTGCTTGTCGAGCTCGACTTGGGCAGTGCGAAGGGCGGCGGAGAAATCGCCGTCATCAAGTGGCGGGTTGATGACTTCGTGGCCGTGGTCCTTGAGGTAGGTGGGTTTGATGCCACCGGGGACCGAGTGCCAGCCGTGGAGGAAGAGAATCTTCATTGTGATGTAAGCCTCAAGGCTCTCCGAATAGCGGCAGATTAGCGAACATTTCCTTCCGCTGAAGGTGAACTCAAATCGTAATTGTGCCAGGCCAAACCTGTCTTGGGAGAAATCGACCGTGCATGAGCGTGGACCGGCTCGGTGCCACTTCTGACTTCATCAGCATATCCTTGTGACTTCAAGAAGTACGTTGGATTGTGAGTGGGTGGAAGTGGCCGGCCGAAGGAATCGGAGCGACCTCTGGAACCGAATGCTCGGCAGTGACGACAAGACTCCAGCGAAAGCACGAAGACGCAAGATGCAAACCAAGGCGACCACGACCAACGGATTACCGTCCACGGCCTTTGCTGTCGCCAAGAAGAAGGCCGAACGGCTGACGCTGCCTCGGTTGGAACGAAAGCTCTTTGAAGCGTGTGACATTCTGCGAGGCAACATGGATGCCTCGGAGTTCAAGGAATACATCTTCGGGATGTTGTTTCTGAAGCGGCTCAACGACCAGTTTCAGGAAGACCGGGAAAGTCTGCGGGTTGAGTACACCGCCAAGAAGTTGAAGCCCGACCTGATCGAGAAGCAGCTTGCCAACTCGGACAAGTACGATTTCTTCGTGCCTGATGAAGCTCGTTGGAGCTACACCGACGAGAAGGGCCGTAACCACGGGATCGCCCACTTGAAAACGTCGGTTGGGTCCGGGTTGAACAAGGCTCTCGCCGCTGTTGAGGACGCCAACCCGAACACGCTGCAAGATGTTCTCAAGGGGATTAACTTCAACCGCAGGATCGGCCAGCGGATGATGGATGACAGCACCCTGATCGAATTCATCCAGCACTTCGATGGCATCCCTCTGGGCAACGACGACTTCGAGTTCCCCGACTTGCTGGGAGCCGCCTACGATTACCTCATCAAATACTTTGCCGACAGTGCCGGGAAAAAAGGGGGCGAGTTCTTCACGCCACCCGGAGTGGTCCGGCTGAATGTGCAGATTATTGAGCCGCAGGAAGGTATGAGCATCGACGACCCGACGGTCGGGTCTGGCGGCATGTTGATCCAGTCGAAGCAGTACGTTCAGGAAACGGGTGGCGATCCCCGCAATCTGGAACTGGCGGGGCAGGAACTCAACGGCGGCACTTGGGCCATCTGCAAGATGAACATGCTGCTGCATGGCATCCGCAGCGCCGACATCCGGCAAGGCGACACGCTCAAGGAGCCATTGCATCTCGACAAGCATGGAGAGATTCGTCGGTTCGACCGAGTGATCGCCAATCCGCCGTTCTCGCAGAACTACGACCTCCAAGAGATGAAGTTCAAGGAGCGGTTCACGCACTTCATGCCGGAGAGCGGCAAGAAGGCCGACCTGATGTTCGTGCAGCACATGGTGGCCTCGCTCAAGAGCGATGGGAAGCTGGCCGTGGTCATGCCGCATGGTGTCCTCTTCCGAGGCGGCGAAGAACGAGCCTGCCGTCAGCGGTTCATCAAGGAGGGCATTCTCGAAGCGGTCATCGGTCTGCCGAGCAACCTGTTTTATGGCACGGGCATCCCGGCGTGTGTGCTGGTCATCAA
>JAYUFF010000857.1:0-4004 GCA_043738825.1 Schlesneria sp. | reverse complement strand
CTCAAGCTGCTGGGTCAGGGAGGCATGGGGGGCGTGTTCCTCGCCGAGGACATGCACCTGCAACGGCGAGTCGCCCTGAAGGTGATGCGGCCCGAGTTCGCCGCGCGGCCCGGTGCGACCGAGCGATTCCTGCGTGAGGCACGTGCCGTGGCGGCCGTCCACAACGAGCACATCGTCACGATCTATCAGGTCGGTCAGGCCACGGCACCCGGTCAAAAACAGGGCGTCCCGTTCCTCGCCCAGGAACTGCTGCACGGCGAGACGCTCGATGCGCGGCTGAAACGGGACGGACAGTTGCCGATTCTCGAAGCGATGACCATTGCGAAGCAGATCGCGCTGGGATTGGCCGCCGCTCACGAACGAGGACTGATTCACCGGGACATCAAACCGGCGAATGTGTTTTTGGTTGAAGGTCGAGGGTTGATGGTTGAGGGGCAGAATGAAGCAGGACAAACCCCTTCTTCTTTCATGCCTTCGCTTTCACCATCAACCGTCAACCCTCGACCATCAACCATTGCCAAGCTGCTCGACTTCGGTCTGGCGCGATCTGTGGGCGACACCGAGAATCTGACGCAGTCGGGGATGATCCTCGGCACGCCCGCGTACATGGCTCCGGAACAGGCTCGGGGTGACGTGGTCGATGGGCGGGCCGATCTGTTCAGTCTCGGCTGCGTGCTGTACCGGATGCTCACGGGGCAGACGGCGTTCGGAGGCAAGGACGTGATGGCGACGCTGATGTCGCTGGCCACTCACGAACCTCCCGCACCGCAAACGATCCGCGCAGAAGTGCCGAGCGAACTGTCGGACCTCGTGATGCAGTTGCTCGCCAAGAATCGAGACGCTCGACCAGCATCGGCTCGCGAAGTCATTCGTAGGATGGGCACACTTGCCCGTCCGGCTTTGGCTGTCGATGAGAAGAGGACGGGCAAGAGTGCCCATCCTACGAAGAAGGTTGGTTTGGCTCTCGCTGCTGTGGCAGCGATCGTGCTGCTTGCCGTCGTCATCGTGAAGATCAAAACAAAGGACGGCAAAGAGACCGAGGTGGCGATCAACGTGCCGGGTGAAGTCGCGACTGTCACGACGACGGTGCGCGAGGGGGATGGTGCCAAGGCGGTTTCAGAAAATGTCGCGAATGCCAACGCGGCGAAGTTCATCACGCTCGCGAAGTTGGACCCGGCGAAGATTCCCGAATCCGAACGCTTCGACTGGCAGCCGGATGAGCTGGTTTCAGTCATCGGAACTCATCGGTTGCGGAATTGGGGACACATTGACCACGTCGTGTTTCATCCCAGCGGCGAGTTCTTCATCAGCGTCTCATTACATCATGCGGATACACAAGTTTGGTCGGCGAAGAGTCTCCAGCGACTTACAGGGAGCGGCGATCCCGATTTCCCCTTGAGCGTCCAATCCAATGATGGCCTGTGCTTTTCACCTGATGGCAAGTGGCTCTTTACCTGCCAAGGGAAGTACGGTGTCGATCTTTCCAACCCGGAACATCCGAAATTCCGGCTGCTCGGCAAACGGCCTATTCACAAGATCACCGACTGGGAACGGTATGTCATTTCTCCAGATGGCCGCTGGCTCGTGATCGAGGGCACCCCCGGTGGCATCCTGGAGGTGTGGGACGTTGCAGGCGATGTGCCTCGGTTTGTGAAAGAGTTCTCATATTCGGCGCAAGGCCATTCGACCTTCTTGTTGAGTTCCAAGGATGCTCGCAGACTGGCTCTGTGGGCGAACGGCCCCGCCGATGCGCCCAAGGATGTGATCTTGGTGTGGGATATCGATTGGGAGGCACCGGACGGCCCGACGTTGACTCCGTTTGGTGAACCGATCCCCGGACAATTCGCGGCACTCGCGCCAGATGGTTTGAAAATGATCAAAACGATGTCCGGCGCGCCCAAGTCGCAAGACTTGGATTTGAGTGCCTCGCCGCCGCGCGTTGAGCGTGAGCGTGAAGCAATGTCGCACTGGCAATTTTCGTCCGACGGGACTTGGCTGGCGGGCAGTACTGGTGAAATCATCCTGCTGAAGAAGACTGCGACCGGCTGGGAAGCGCGATCACGCATCCCGACGACCGATGGTGCAAACAGCAATTTCTGGTTCTCGCCCGACGGAAAGACGCTCGTCGTTGGAGAGTACAATGCTGGTGTGATGCAAGTCTGGGATCTCACCGCGAATCCTCCCGTCGAACGATTTCCATCGCGGCACTATCGCTCTGTTGAGTTCTCGCCCGACGGGCGGTTGCTCGCGACCACGGGTGGAGAAGCGAACGCGGTCTGGAAACTGGATGGCGCAATGCCTGAACGAATCGCGGAGCTTGGCAAAGGTAGCGGCAACGTTAGTCCGCCGTCGTTTTCTCCCGATTCGAGGTTGGTGGCATTCACTTATCCCAACGGCAATGTCTGGGACTTGAGCCTGCCGATTCCGCAAATCATTTCTGAACCGAACACGCTCTTCGTGAAGTTCGCCCCGCAAGGTCAGAGTGTGCAAACTTGGGATGAGGGACGATTGGTCTCGCTTCCGTGGGAGATCACTCCGCGAGGTCGGTTTCGCCTCGGTGGTAAGAAGGAAATCGCGAAGATGCCGAACGGCGTCGGGCCGCAATCTCACAGCTACTATTGGGCCAGCAGTCTGCGTCCGACAGGTGGCCGGTTCGTCAATCAGCAAGACAAGGGCCGCCTGCAAGTCTGGAGTATGGAGGACAACACGAAGCCTCTCGTGGAAGTGAAGCATCCCGATCAGACGGAGATTTACGAATTCGCGCTGTCTGATGACGGCGACTTGCTGGCTGCGTTCCCTCAGAACGGAAAAAGTCTTGTGTGGGACCTCACCGAAACGCCACCTCGTGAGTATTTGCTACCCAATCAAACTGGCTGGACCACACATCCCTTCTTCACCGCAGATGGCAAGCTGTTGATCGTGGCTCGTCAAGGCGGCATCGACATCCACGATTGGGCTGCCGGTCGCCTTGTGCGCACGATCCCGTTTCCCGGCCCCGTGCTCGGCCTGGCCCGGCACCCCGACGGCCAGCACGTCGCCACGGTCAACGGCAACGGCACGGTTTACATCCTGCGGTTGCCCGAATTGGCGGAGCATCATAGGCAGGTGAAGTAGACCTGCTGCTGGGGCGGAATGTCGAGTTACGGTCGCTGCGCGAACACTGGGCCACGCAGCGAGTAGGTCGTCAGTGGTGCGACGATCCGTGAGATGCAGGAGCGACATCGCGCAGGTTGCCTCGGTCGTCGAAGGCCATGTCGGTGGGTTCGGTCAGTGCGGTGAGGTCATCTCGTCCCGAGAGTTCAGGGAGATAGGCTTCGCTGACGAGGCACTCGGCAAGTTGCAGCGTGTTCGAGATCTGGATGACCTTCGATTGCGGTGGTTCGACCAGCCCGACCGTGAGCAGTGCGGCGGTGATGACTTCGCGATCGGTCTCGAAGGCGATCGGAGTCATGGCGGCGGTGGGGTGCAGGCCGGTGAGGCAGTTGATCGCGGTGATCTGCTTGTCGATCGCATCGACCGTCCGCTGATTGGTGAACTCGGCCATGCCGATGCCGGTGGCGTTGCCATGCGTTTCCTCGGTCAGTCCCCGTACGAAGATGCGTCGGCAGCGAGCGACATCCTTGTCGGTGGCGGCGTGGTCGTTGTACTTGCGGCCAATGACGTTCGTGTCCATCCCGGTGCCGCTCATGTTCTTGCCGATGCGGTCGATGACCAGCAGGTCGGCGGAAGCGAACGGCAGTCGTGGCAGCCATTGAGTGGCCAGTTTGAGCAGCGCCTTCTCTCGCTCGAAGAACTGTGCGGGCGGGACCGCTTCGAGAAGAGCGGTTTCGTCGTAGGCGTTCTCGACGATGGCGAGGCCCCCCACGACGCGGCACTTCTGGATGACGGAGGCGGCGACGGCCGTGACGATCTCCGTGAAGCTGTAGTCGGCGATGGCTCGATGGTAAATCTTCGCTCCCGCGTGTTTGCCGAGTCCGATCAGCATCATCTTGTGCAGACCCGAT
>JAYUFF010000856.1:0-4006 GCA_043738825.1 Schlesneria sp. | reverse complement strand
CTGGGAAGTGTGGCGACAGTTGAACGGATTTCCTCCCGTCGTGGCGATGGACGAGCCAAAAAAAGACGGCGAGAAACTGTTGCGAGGCAAGAAATGATGGTTCATCCGAAGTTTTGGGGGGATCGGTTCCCGAAGTGATGAAGCCTTGGACTGACGGTGTTTTTATCCCGAAGGGATCGCAGCCATTAGCCGGGGGTTGAGCCGAGCGATACCCCTGGATGAGGTTGAACATCAGGATTTGCATCCCAAAGGGATGCCAGCGTCGGAATCCGCTGGCAAAAACCGGATGTTGCTGGCATCCCTTCAGGATGCGAAGCAACTGGAACCCACTCAACCGGGGGTATCGCGTTGCTCAACCCCCGGCTAATGGCTGCAATCCCTCCGGGATGAAAACCGTGCCAGCCGCTGTCACTCGGGGAATCGAGCGTCCCCCCAAAATGTCGGATGAACCGAAATGATCGACCGGCGCATCGTCGCCCTGCTGCTGTTGCCAGCGCTGCTGACGGGCTGCCGGTCCGCTCGCTCGTTCCTCCCTCAGGAGGATGCCGGACGCAGTTCGACCAGTCGCGCTGAAGCCCGCGCTGGATCGGCAACGACTGCCACGCAACGTGAGCAATCCATCGCATCGGTTGATGAGGCGACCACAGAATCGAGCGGCATCGTCACCGCTTCGTCGAGCACCGAGACGAAGTTCGTCGAGAAGATGCCCGCCGAGACCGAGGGCCAGTCGGAGGGGAAGTCTCCCGTCGAAGCAGGCCGCGTCGCAGTACAGCCTCTGCAACTGAACAACGTCGTCCAGTCGATCTATGCCTCGTACCCGCTGCTGCAAGTCGCGGTCTACGGCCGCAACGTCGCCGCCGGCGAGCAACTGTCGGCCGAAGGGGCGTGGGACTTGAAGCTCAAGGCCGATGCCAACAACGCACCGCTGGGCTTTTACAAAACCTATCGCAACGGTGTCGGCTTCGAGCAGCCGACGATGTGGGGCGGCGAGGTCTTCGGCGGCTACAAGCTCGGCCGGGGGAGCTTCGAGCCGTGGTATGGCAACCGCCAAACGAATGACGGTGGCGAGTTTGGCGCGGGCATCCGCATCCCGCTCGCGCAGAACCGGGCCATCGACGAACGCCGGGCCACGCTGTGGAAGGCGACCTACGGCGTCGGTGCCGTCGAGCCGTTCATCCAGGCGCAGATCATCGAGTTCATCCGCGCCGGCTCCTACGCCTACTGGGACTGGGTCGCGGCGGGACTCAACCTGCGGATCTCGCGGCAGTTGCTCGACCTCGCCCAACAGCGGGACGCTCAGATTGACGGACAGGTCAAAGCGGGAGCGCGCCCCGAATCGCTGCTCATCGACAACCGCCGCCTGATCGTCTCGCGCGAGGTCAAGCTGATTGACGCCGAACGCAAACTGCAAAGCACCGCCATCAAACTGTCCCTCTTCCTACGAACGCCCGACGGCCAGCCTGTCATTCCCACCGAGGACCAACTGCCGGTCGGATTCCCGCAGGCGTCCGCCGTGGCCACGGACAAACTGCCGTTCGACGTGGCCGAGGCCCTCGCGCGACGACCCGAATTGACGGAGCTGGACTTCCAGCACCGCATGGCCCAGGTCGATTGGCAGCAGGCTCAGAACCTGACGCAGCCTGAACTCGATGCGACCTTGTGGTCGGGGAAGGATGTCGGCGGCTGGACCGATTCCAAGGGATCGAAGACGCCTTACCAAGCCGAAGCCGGGTTGAACTTCTCCGTCCCGCTGCAACGTCGCAAGGCACTCGGCAAGATCGCGGCGGTCGAGGGGAAGCTGGTCCAGATCGCCACCAAACGCCAGTTCGTCGAGAACAAGATCACGATCGAAGTGCAGAACGCCGTGATCACGATCGACGCCGCCTATCGTTCCATCGACAAGGCCCGCGCAAGCGTGAAGCTCAACGAACAGATGCAGCAGTTTGAAGGCGTAAAGCTCGAACGGGGAGACAGCGACCTGCTGCTCTTGAATCTGCGCGAAGCGGCCACCTTCGACGCCCGCGTTGTCGAGCTGGAAGCCCTGCTGCACTACTTCGAGTCGCAGGCCGATTACCGCGCCGCGCTCGCGCTGGATGCCGCCGAGTTCCACTTCCTCGGCGAGTCGGTCGATTCAGCGCCACCACCCGTTCCCGCTCCGTAGCCGGGACCGGTCCTGTCGCCCGCGCCCTAAGGCGAGCGGCAAGAGTTGTCTGACCCACACTAACCCGAAGCGTGAGCGAGGAGATGCGGCCAAAGCTCCTCGCTCACGCTTCGGGTTAGTATTGTCGGGTAAGCTATTTCCTGTCGCCCGCGCCCGAAGCCCCTCACGCACTATCGCGGTCTTGGTGAGTCGGGCGGCGTCAGCCCTTCGACTGCACCGGGCGGAACGGGTAGATCCACGAGAGCAGAGGGTGGACGTAGCGGGTCTGGACCCAGACTTTGCCCTGACCCGAGAAGCGACAGACGAGGCCTTCGCCACCGAACAGAAAGTTTTTGATCGTCTTCGTCGGGCGCGAGCCGGGCAGGACGACGACCTTGTAGTCGAGCGTATCCTCGAACGCGACGATGTAGCCGGTATCGACGACGTACTCGTCCGCGACATCGATCTCCAGAATCGCACCGAACGAATTGAAGAACAGGTCGCCGGTTCCGTTGGCCTTCAACAGCACCAGGCCCTGTCCGCTGAAGAAGCCTTTGGCACCCTGCCACTTGGCAGACAGCTCGACTCCCTCGGAGTGGGCGAGGAACGCGCCGCGCTGAAGATAGAGCGAGTTGTTGTCGAGGCGGTAGTGCATCATGTCGCCGGGGATGCCCGGCGCGAACGTGACCTCACCCGGTTCCTCCCCGGCCGTGAATGTGTTCACGATCATGCTCTCTCCGGCGAACATGCGGCCGAGGGCCTTCTTCAAGCCTCCCTTGAGTCCCGCCTTCATCTTGAGATTCGGCGTCATCGACGCCATCGCCGCCGGCTCGGAATAGACCGTCTCACCGGCACGCAACTGCACCGACACGATGGCGAAATCGGGCCGCTGGGAAATCTCAAAGTCGAGTCCACTCATGATGACCTTCCGCAGACAGGGATGTTGAAAGGAGCGTGTTGCGATCTCGAAGTCCGGCTTTTCCGAAAGCCGGACTTCTTTCCGGGATGCGTCCTCCCAGAGGGAAGTCCGGCTACAAAAGCTAACGCGGCCAAGCCGCAACCAGGGAGGGGAGTGAAAAGTGACAAGTGCAAAGTATAAAGTGCGAAGTGTCAGCCAAGCCGCAAACGTGGCCACTTTGCACTTCGTACTTTGCACTTGTCACTTTGCACTCTCCTGCAACATGCGTGCAGTCTACACAGTAGTTGCGAACTACGAATCTAAGCCGGACTTCAGCCTCCCCATTGCTACCGTGGCTTGAGCTTCGGCCCGATCAGCTTGCCGAAGTTGGGCGGATTGTGGCTCTGGCAGTAGAGCTTTCCCTGCCCCTTGAATTTGCAGACCAATCCCTCGCCGCCGAGGAAGCTGCCGATCAGGCTTTTGCCCGCCTTGACGATCTTGAATTGCAGCGTGTCCTCGAACGCGACGATGTGGCCCGTATCGACGATGTACTCGCCATCGACATCCACTTCGTAGATCGCGCCGAAGCTGCTCAGGAAGATCGAACCCTGCCCGGTCGCCTTCACCCAGAACAGGCCCTCGCCGCTGAAGATGGCCTTGCCGAATCCCTGCCACGTGGCGTCGATGCTGATTCCCGTGTCACTGGCCAGCCAGCTCGATCCCTGAATGACGAGGACACCGCCGCGCAGGTTGTGATGCACGACATCGCCGAGCATCGTCGGGCCAATGATGAGTGTCTGGTTGGACTTCTCGGCCGTGAAGTGATTGAGGAAGAAGTTCTCTCCGGCGAACATCCGCTTCAGTCCCTTGAGGAATCCGCCTTTGCCTCCCTTCTGGCCCGAAGTGGTTTCGACGGACAGGCCCGTTGTCATGGCGATCATCGCGCCGACTTCACAGGTGATGGTTTC
>JAYUFF010000855.1:0-10594 GCA_043738825.1 Schlesneria sp. | reverse complement strand
ATCAGGTTGCATACTTCATGTAGGGTGGGCACTGCCCACCATTCCACCATCGTTTGTGGTGGGCAGTGCCCACCCTACATTTTTTGTGCAAAGCCGCTGACGCCGCCCGGCTCACCTGCTTCACTCTTTCCACGGGCTTACAGCAAACCCTGCTGCTTGCGGCGGAGCATGCTGAAGAGGTTGCGATACGGTCGTGCGGCTCTCTGCTCGGACGAGGCCCGCTCCACCGTGGTCTGGTTCGTTTCAATCGTGGACATCGGGCTGGACTCGGCGATCGCACTGGACTCGACAGTCGAAGCTGTGCCCGCCTCCTCGGAGTCCATCTCCGGGAACTCCTCGTCGCTGTCAGGCGCGAGCAGAGACCGAAGCTGCTCGACGGGTGAGTTCTCTCGCGGTGACAGGCCGAGCGTCTGTTGAAGTTGTTCCGCCAACTGACAGATTTCGCGGCCGAGCCGATCCTCCATCGAGCATGTTTCGCGGGGGACTTCGGCCTCTTCCAAAGCCAAGGCCACGGGCGAGTCGATGGAATCGTCGGTCGAGGATTCCGCGTGCAGGCAGGCCGAGTCCCACCCGGCGTCGTCCTCCACCTGCGGCAGCAGTTCGTCCAACCGTTCACAGACTTCGTCAAAGTCTGCATTCATCCGAACGTCGCTCGGTTCAAACGACTGCAGTTCGGAATTGGCCACGGCATTCGCAACCAACTCCGTTCCGACTGCTGGCTCGGCGGGAGTCAACGCGGAAAACACAGCGTGCTCTGCATCGGAGTCCACCGACTCCGTGATCTCCGGTGACTCAACGGTCGCCGCCGAGTGAACCTCCGGCGCGGCGACCGTGTCCGCTGCGATCAACTCGGGCGGTGCCAACCCCGCGTCGATCGCGGCATACCGGTCCAGCACGAGTTCCTCGACGAAGCCTCTCGACAACTGTGATCGCCCCGATGCGAACGATATCGGTGCGAGGGGCACCATCATCGAGTTCACCCGACCGACATCCCAAGCCCAAGGACTTTCGATCATGGTCTCACCATGAACGCCTTCGTGATCGACGTTCCCCGCTCGATCAACGTTCATCGTCTCGTCGCATTGGTTCGCGTCTGGTGATTCCGTTGGTCGCTCGAAGATCTCGGTCGGTTGTTCGATGAGCGAGCCAGCATCTTCGACCTCGTGAGCGATCGGCTCGATGGCCGTTGCGAAAGCAGAGTGCGTCGCGCGCGGCAGGTCCGCGCCGATCTCGATCGACTCCATTTCCAAGGTGGCTGCCGTCGAGGGGTCGAACGACGCGAGTGACGACGACGCTTCCAGCGTCCGGGTCACTGACTCGTCCTCGAATTCGGAGTCGGTCTCGAACGACGCAACTTCGCGGCGAGTTGGCTCGGTGAGCGAACTTTCATTCCAGTGAAGCGGCAATTGACGCAGATCCTGGAGCGCCTCGCGGATCATCTCGGCGGGAACGGGCTGTTGTTCGGCGACGTAAGCCAGCAGCAGCGCGTGGTCGCAGAGTTGGTTGAGGCAGCGCGGGACACCATCGGCGGCGCGGCTGACCAATTCCAGGGCCTCGGGCGTAAAGATCTCGTCGGTGCGACCGCCAGCCCACGTGAGGCGATAGTCGATGTAGTCGAGCGATCCGGCTCGGGTCAGAGTTTCGAGGCAGACGTGGGCGCGAATCCGCTGGCTGAGGGCTTCGAGACTCGACAGGGCGAGCGTTTCCTCCAGGCCAAGCTGACCGACAAGCACCAGCCGCACGAGTGGCCGACCGTGTTCCGCGAGGTCTGACAGGATGCGAAGTTCCTCCAGCAACTCTTCCGAAAGTTGATGAGCCTCGTCGCAGATCAGGACGAGGGCTTCGCGCTGCGGACGCAAGGCTCGAATGGCCGGAGACAACTCCAACCGCAGCTCTTGTTCATCCTGCTGACGGTACGAATGATTGAGTTCGCAGTGGATTGTTTGCAGCAGCGCGCGGCGCGTGAGAAAACTGGCATGACGCAGTAGGACCGATTCAAACCGGTCCCCAAGTTCATTGCGCAGCCGTTCGCAAAACAGGGTCTTGCCGATTCCGGCCGGAGCCGACACGACCGCGATCCCCTGCCCCTGTTCGACACAGACCACGATCTCATCGAGCGCCGCCTGGATCGTCCCCGACGCCAGAAAGCACTGCGGATCGGGAGTCGCCGCAAACGGACGTCGCTTCAAGCCGAAGAAGGCTTCATACATGAGACACAATCCTGCACGTGAGATTCGACAACTCAGATTCAAAATTCCAAACGACCGCCAATGACCGCGGCTCCAAATTTCAAAACGCCCGACGCCGCGCGAGCCTGCGGGCAAGGAGACTGATCGAACTGGCATGGTGAGAGACTTGAACACAACCGCTACGTCCGACACATCGCCTATGACCCGAACTCAGGAGAAAGCGAGATGACCTTGACGGTTGGGTGAGGTTCTCGTGTCGAGCAAACCGTGCGTGCGCGGTTGCACGTTGCGAGCGTTGAAGGGGCCGTTCAGGGAGTCCGTTTCCTGTGTCAGACCGGGTTTTTTCGGCTTGTTGTCTCACGTTGCCGGGCGACTGTTTTGCCAGTTGGCCCGGCAGGTAGTAGACTTTCCCCGTCTTCGCGGCGTCGGTTCGCGAACTCTGTTTTCCCATGAGAAGGTTGTATGTCCGAAGGACGTGTCCAGTTCCGCAATCATGAGGATGTTCGCAGCCTCTTTGGGATTCGGGACAAGAACCTCCGTCGCCTGCGCGACGTGCTGCACATCGACGTGGTTTTGAGGGGAGACGAACTCCACCTGCACGGCGATCAGACTCAAGTCGATCTCGGAACGGAGATCGTGTCCGAGTTGCGGGCAATCATCGAACGCAGCGGACATCTCGACGAGGAAGACCTCGACCGGGCCTTGCATCGCTCGATGTTCCCGAGTCACGGCACGTCCGACGAATCGATCGATGTCTTTCACAAGGCACGCAAGATCCGGCCGATGGGTGAGGGACAGCGCGGCTACGTGAAGGCGATCCGCGAGCATGACATGGTGATCTGCTCCGGCCCCGCCGGATCGGGCAAGACTTACCTGGCCGTCGCGATGGCGGTGAACGCCCTGCGGTTGGAGCAGGTTCGCAAAATCGTCCTCGTCCGGCCGGCGCTCGAAGC
Source organism: Schlesneria sp. (assembly GCA_043738825.1). Lineage (GTDB taxonomy): Bacteria > Planctomycetota > Planctomycetia > Planctomycetales > Planctomycetaceae > Schlesneria. Next base: position 7,452 of record JAYUFF010000855.1, on the reverse strand, counting down.
GGGTGAGAAGCTCGGCTTCCTGCCGGGCGACATGCAGGCGAAGGTCAATCCGTTTCTGCGACCGCTGCTCGATGCACTCGGCGACATCCTCGACCTCGAACAGGTGCAGCGGTATCTCGACAGGGATGTGATCGAGATTATCCCGCTGGCTTTCATGCGCGGACGGACGCTAAACAGCACGTTCATGATTCTCGACGAGGCTCAGAACACGACGATCACGCAGATGAAGATGTTTCTCACGCGGATGGGGCTTCGCTCGAAGATCGTGGTCACCGGTGATGCGACTCAGACCGACCTGCCCGACAAAATCGAAAGCGGGTTGATCGACGTGTGGCACCGGTTGCAGGGTGTCGAGGGGATCGCGTCGATCGAATTGTCGGCTCAAGACATCGTGCGGCATCCGTTGGTCCGACGGATCGTGGCGGCCTACGACACGGATCGCAGGGACCGGGCCGACCGGGGGCACCTCATCGCACGAGCGGTTCCGTCGGTCACGAATGGTGCGGTGCCGACGAACGGTTTGAACTCAACCCACGTCTCGACGGAGGGAGCGCAGGACGCGGACCCCTTTTCGAGCGAAGTGCCCTCCTACGGGCGAATGCAGGCAGGGATGTAATCGTGCTGACGCGGAGTCGCTTCGCGTCGGCCGGACCAAATCATGCGTATCTTTCCTGTCCGTAAAATTCGCCCCTCCCGTATCGCGGGCCTGAAAGCAGGCTCGTGGTTGGATCGGCTTGGTGGTCAGCTCAGTCGTGGCGACGTGTCGCTGAGGTTGGCGATTTGCCTGCTGTTCCTGATCGTGCTCGTGTTCGGCATGGGAAGTTGGAGCGCACCGTTCCCGCATCGGCTGGGTGACGACGCGCCGAATGGGCTGCTCGCGCGAATCGACTTCGAGCGAATCAACCGCAACCAGACAGACTTGGCCCAACTGGAACGTGCGAACCGCGTCCCGTCCGTCTTCCACCATTCTTCCGAAGGGTCGGAGCGGTTGCGAACTTTGCCTGCTGAGTTGCGGAAGCATCTGTTGGAAGTGGTGTCCGTCAGCCAGTTCACCGAATTGTCGGCGGATGCTCGGGCCGCGTTCGGCTGGGTCTCGGACGAACCTGGAGCCGCGCTTGAACCACCGTTGCCCAAGTTCGAGGCCGATTGGCGGCAGCTCTGTACGGCGCTTGGTCCCGCCCGGACAGCCGAGCAAAAAATCGACGAGTTGATTGGCGAGTTCAGTCAATTGACGGTTCCGCTGCGCCAGACAGGCGTCCTCGATCCGGCGGAGGTGGCCCGGCAAAAACTCCGTTTGGAGGCCGAAATCGAAGTCGTCTCGAAAAACGAGAGCCACGAAACGCAATCGTTTCCTGTGGCCGATTTGCTGCTGGTCGAGATGCTCAAGAGCACGGGCAATCTCGGCAGTCAGTGGAAATCATTTGCGATGCTCAAGCCGCAGCAGACGATTCTCGACCGGTGGCTGCTGAACCGCGTCGCCCCGACGTTGGAGTTTGACCCGGCCGCAACGAACCGCAAGCGGGACGAAGAAAGACTCGGCACGCCGCCGGTGATCGATTTCTACAAACGCGGTGCTTTGCTCGTGGCACCGGGGAAGAGCCTCGACGAGGAGACGCTCGCCATTCTGAAGGCTCAGTTCGACTCGGCCGAGCGATTGGTGTCGTTCTCCGAGCGCGCGGTGCGTGTCGTCACCGTGCTGCTGCTGCTGATCGTGCTCGTCGTCATGAACAGCTACTACCTGACCCGCAACGAACCGCGACTGGCCACCAGTGTGGGGCGGCTGTCGGTTTATCTGGCCACGGCCACCGTGGCGCTGGTGCTCAGCCGCTGGCTGTCGTTCGATCCGTGGCGGGCCGAGGCGGTGCCGCTGCTGTGTACCGTGATGGTGCTGGCCATTGCCTACAACCAGGTGTTGGCCGCGCTGTCTGGATTCTCGATGACGCTGGTTCTGACGTTGGCAACCGGCCGCAGCGTCGGTGAGTTCGTCGTGCTGATGAGCGCGATGGCCGCGTCGGTCGTGCCGCTCAATCAAGTCTCCAACCGGATGAAGCTGGTGCAGGTCGGCTTCTGGTCTGCGGTGACCTATCTGCTCGTGACGTGGGGCGTCAACATCCTCGAAAGCCAGACTCTGGGGAGTCTTTGGACCGATCAGCGACTGCTCAAGATGAGTTTGCAGGGAGCCGGTTGGTGCTTTCTGACCGGCTTCATCGTCTCGGGCGGATTGCCGTTCATCGAACAACTGTTCGGAGTCGTCACCGACATCAGCCTGCTCGAACTGAGCGACGTTTCGCATCCGCTGCTGCAAGAGTTGGTGCAGCGCGCACCGGGGACGTACAGCCACTCGAACGGCGTCGCCGCGATTTCCGAGACGGCGGCCGACGCCATCGGAGCCAACGGACTGCTCTGCCGCGTGGGAGCCTATTACCACGACATCGGCAAGATGCTGAAGCCGCATTACTTCGTCGAGAACATGACGGCCGGACAGGTCAGCCGCCACGAAGCGCTCAACCCGGCGATGAGCGCCCTCGTCATCATCGGTCACGTCAAGGACGGCGTGGAGTTGGCTCACCAGCACAACCTGCCCGAGCCGCTGATCGACTTCATCGAGCAGCATCACGGGACAACGCTGGTCGAATACTTCTTCCACGCCGCCACGAAGCAGGCGGAGGCGACGCCCGATCACCGGTTCGACGTGCAGGAGTCGGCGTATCGTTATCCCGGCCCCAAGCCGCAGTCGCGCGAGGCGGCGGTGATGATGGTGGCCGACGCGGTCGAAAGCGCCTGCCGCACCGTCGTCGAACCGACACCCAAGCGGATCGAAACGCTGATCCACGAAATCGCCATGAAGAAACTGCTCGACGGTCAGTTCGACGAAAGCTCACTCACGCTCAGCGAACTCGCCGTGGTCGAAGAATCACTGACGAAATCGCTGATCGGCATCCACCACGGTCGCATCAAGTATCCCGAGGCGAAGCAGCCGTCGTCCAGACGCAGCGACTCGGAGGTGGCCACTGTTCGGATTGCAGACTCACTCTCGCGGCCAGCATCGAAAGCCCAATGAACGAGTTCTCCATCGACATCGCCGATCGGCAGACTTGTCTCGTTCTGGATGAGCCACGGCTGCGTGATGCCGTGGTCCGTGTCCTCGCCGGGGAGCACGTCCGCACGGCCACGATCAGTCTCGCGCTGGTCGATGACGCCGAGATCCGTCGCGTCAACCGCGAGTTCCTCGGCCACGACTACCCGACCGACGTGATCAGCTTCCGGCTGGATGAGGACAGGAATCAGGAGTCAGGAAGTGGGTTGATGGTTGAAGGTCGAGGGTTGAGGGTCGGAGGATCGGAAGAGCGGACGCCTTGTCTGCTGTCTGACCTTCAACCCTCAACCCTCGACCTTCAACCCTCAACCCTCCATCCTCAACCCCATCTCGAAGGCGAGCTGATCGTCAGCACCGAGACCGCACTGCGCGAGGCCGCTGCGCACGGTTGGAGTCCGCAGGATGAAGTCCTGCTCTACGTCGTACATGGTCTGTTGCACCTCTGCGGATACGATGACCTGACCGACGAAGCCCGACCCGCGATGCGTGTGCGCGAGCGTGAAGTTCTGGCCGGTTGGCAACTGGTTCCCACCGGGCTGGAAGCGTGATCCATGATTCTTCCCACCCTCCTCGTCGTGCTGTGGCTGCTCGCATTCTGGAGCGCGCTCGGGTGCGATTCCTTGCGCGACTTCTCCTACAGCCGCCTCGAAGGTCTCTGCAAAGACCGGGGCGTTCCCGAACGGTTCAGCCGCATTTTGAAGGAGCAGGGGCAGGCGCTGCTCGCGCTGGAGTTCCTGCTCACCAGCGTGACGCTCGTGCTGGCGGCCGTCCTCTGCGTCTGGATCGGCTGGCCGATGGTGGCCGATGGCGAGCCGACGCGCCGCATCGCGTGGAAGTTCGTCCTGCAATACGCGGGCTTCACGGTGCTCACTTTTCTCGCGGCCGATGTGCTGCCGTGGACGATCGCCCGCGTCGCGGCCGAATCGTTCCTCTGTCGCTGGTGGCCCGCGATCGAAGTCTTGCAGACGAGTCTGCGTCCCATGCTCTGGATCGCCGATCAACTCGACCGTTACGCGCATCGACTCGCCGGGCGGGCCGAGCCGCAGACCGATGACGCTTCGGTTTTGGAGGAGGACATCCGTTCGGTCGTCGAAGAGGGTGAGCGCGAGGGGGTTTTGGAGTCCGGCTCGACGGTCATGATCTCGCGCGTGATGCAGCTTCAGGACGAGGATGTCGGCGCGATCATGACGCCTCGCACCGAGATGATGTGCGTCCCGGCCGACTGCACGCTGGAAGAGGCCCGCCTGAAGTTGATCGAATCGGGGCACTCGCGCATGCCCGTGATCGGCGACTCGACCGACGAGGTTCTCGGGATGCTGTACGCGAAGGATTTGCTGAAGGCCCTCGAACCGCATCGAACCGGTGAACCGTTCGCCGTGCTGCGCGACATCATTCGCGAGCCGGTCTACGTGCCGCTCACGACACAGATTCCCTCGCTGCTCGAACTGATGAAGCGGCAAAAGATCCACATTGCGATCGTGAACGACGAGTACGGCGGCGTCGCGGGCCTCGTCACGATGGAGGACATCCTCGAAGAAATCGTCGGTGAGATCGCCGACGAGTACGACGAAGACGACCAGCCGGACGAGGACATCCGCGCGGTCTCGCCCACCGTCGTCGAGACCGATGGGCGCGTGCGACTCGACGAACTGAACCGCCGTTTCGACTATGGCCTGCCGTACAGCGACGACTTCGACACGATCGGCGGCTTCGCGTTCTCACACATCGGCCGCATCCCCTCGGCGGGTGCGACGCTCGACTGGGAGCGGCTCCGGCTCACGATCCTCGAAGCCGACGCGCGACGCATCCAGCGCGTCCGCATCGAACTGCTCGACGGAGCGTCCAACGGCGACCAAGGCTGAAGTCCGGCTTAGCTTTGTTAGCCGGACTTCTCTCCGGGAGGGCGCGCCCCGGAAAGAAGTCCGGCTTTCGGTAAAGCCGGACTTCAAGCCGTTCTGACCGGCAGGTAAAAAACCTGCCCCCACGTCAGACCGCCTTCACACCGCTCAACACGCCACAGTGAACCAGCGTCGGCACGACTTCGCCGGGTGTCAGACCGGCGTCTCCGAGCCATTCGCGATACTCCCGCGCGCTGTAGGCCCGTCCTTCGGTGAGTGAGAACAGCGACGCCGAGTACAACGCGACCGACAACGGGCCGTCGTGCTCGTCGTCCAGGAAGACATCGTGAATCAACAATCGGCCGCCTGTGGGAAGTGCGTCGGTACACCGCCGTATCAACTGCCGACACTCGGGCACGTCCCAATCATGCAGCACGTTGGAGAGCAGGATCGCGTCCGCCGTCGGCAGCGGATCGGCGAACATGTCGCCGGGATGCAGTTCGAGTCGGTCGGCCACTCCATACGAAGCCGCGAATTCGGCGGCAACCTTCAAGACTTCGGGGCGATCGAACACGATGGCTCGCAGCGCAGGATGGCGTCTCAGACACGCAACCGCATAAATTCCGGTGCCGCCCCCCACATCGAGCAGTGTCCCGCCATCGAACGTGATCCGTTCGGCCAGCACCGGTGCAACATTCTTGGCTCGCCCCGCGAGGGCCAGCGTCAGACGCCGAGCCGACTGCTCCTGCTCCATCGCCGATTCGAGGCCCTCGCGATAGATGAACGCGGCCCCCGCATCGGTCTGCTCCGCGCGAGCCAGTTGATTTGAGGTCAGTCGTTCCTTCATCGCCAGCACACCGGGACTGCCCGCAGCCAGGCCGATGTAATCGCCGACGAAGTACTCGCCACCGGGAACCAGATGTTCGCGAGCCAACTTCGTGAGCCTTAGCCGCCCCGTCTCCTCCGGCTCAATCAACTGCATCGCGCGCATCGCCGTCAGCAGCACGTAGGTCGCTCGTCGCGACAGGCTCAACCGCTGCTCAATCTCCTGGAACATCAACGGCTGTTCGGCGAGCCGTTCAAACAGTCCGAAATGTGCCACCGCCGCAGTGAGCAATTCGGTCGCGTAGCTCCCACGAAAATGCTCGAAGAGGGATGTCGGATCGGTCACGGGCGGAGGCAACGGCAGCATGGTCGAGTCTCTGTTCGGGAGTGACTTTGCGAGTGAAAGAACGGGCGTTGTCAGGGGTTTACTTTTTTCGGCTCTCCGCCATCCGTGTTGATTCTCGTGGCGAATGAGCCGCAGGGCGCTAGCCCCGGTTGAAATTCGCCGCAACCGAGGCTAGCGCCCTGCGGCTGATGAGGGACATCCAACACAAATGGCGGAGAGCCGAAAAACGCGGGTGAGCGTCCCGCGTGCCCGTTTTGCAGTTAGAAAACGGGCACGCCAGAGGCAAACCCAACGTGATTCAACAGGCTGTTAGCTCGACTTTTGCCATCTATTTGGAGTGCGGCAATTGGTTGCCGCTTTCCCTTCTCGCGATGGTTTGAGTTTTTGAATGCCCCGGCGGCTAGTGTGTCGTTCATCAAATCAAAAAGTTCCGAAGAAATGAAAGCGGCGATGAATCCCCGCACTCCAAAGATGGCAAAAGTCGAGCTTAGGCACGAGCCGGGGCCTCTCTTCCTAATGACCAGTGACGAATGACTAATGACCAAGGACTCACATCGATGAAGATCGCGATCACCGACTACTCGTTTCCGAGCCTCGACATCGAAGAGGGCATTCTCCGTCCGCTGGGCCATGAAATCGTCGCGTGGAAGGAGAAGCGGACGGCGGCCGAGTTGCCTCAATTGGTGGCCGATGCCGATGCGGTCATCACGCAGTTCGCTCCGGTGACGGCCGAGGTCATCGCCAGTATGCGGCAAGCAAAGGTCATCGTGCGCTACGGGATCGGCGTGGATAACGTGGACCTCGACGCGGCGAAGGCGCGCGGCATTCCGGTCTGCAACGTGCCGGACTACTGCATCGACGAAGTGGCCGATCAGACGCTGGCCTTTCTCCTCGCGACAACGCGGCAGGTCGTGACCAACTGTGTGCGGAACCGCGAGGGGAAATGGGGCCTGCCGGTGCCGCTCGACCAGATGCGGGCGTTGCGCGATCTCACGGTGGGAGTCGTCGGTTTCGGACGGATCGGCCGCGAAGTGGTCGCCCGGCTGCGGGCGTTCAAGTGCAAAGTCCTCGTGCATGACCCGGTCGTTGCGGCGGGAGAGATCGAACTCGCGGGAGCCAAGCCCGTCGCTTTGCGCGAGCTGTTGTCGCAGACGGACGTGATCTCGCTGCACTGCCCCTCGACCGCGAACACGCGCGGGATGATCAGCCGCGATTCGCTGGCGACCATGCGGCGCGGAGTGATCCTCATCAATGTGGCGCGTGGTGATCTCGTCGATTCCGCCGCGCTGACCGAGGCGTTGCAGAGCGGCCACATCTCAGCCGCCGCGCTCGACGTGTTCGCTCCC
>JAYUFF010000854.1:0-10597 GCA_043738825.1 Schlesneria sp. | reverse complement strand
CGCCCAGGGTCTCCAGCAGGGGAAAGCCGGTCCGAGCAAGGAACTGCAAGTCGCGGCGGATGGTCTTATCGACGACACCCATCTCATCGGAAAGCTCGCGCACGGTCGCCCCATGCCGTCGAGCCGACAGCATTTGAAGCAGCCTCCATTGGCGAGCAAGGGGAGCAGTGTCTGACATCTTGGCCCGGTGCGAAACAGTGCATGCGTTAGCTGTTTGTTCAACAGTGCAGTTACTGTAGCGAACAGCGTGTCCAGATTCTGTCCAACCACACTGCGCAATTCATGGATGTTGTGACTTGGCGATTCGGTTGTTCGAGTCGCGGTCTTCAAAACGGTTTTCAACCAAAGGCTTCCGAGGCCCAATCACACCGGTCTCTGCCGTTTCTTTCTCCCAATCGTCTGACCGTGCTCAAGTTCCCGGCAATTCCCGTCCGATGAATTGACCATTCTCCCGTAAGGCATAATAATCAGACTCGTCAGGCATATTCACATCGGCATCAGGTAACACGATGCCGAGTCATTCTTCCAGGTGCTGAGGCGAGCAGAGTTCCATGCCCAAACGTGGTCGCCCTCAACTGACGACGCTGACGGATTCGCAGGCGCGGATTCTGCGCGAACTCGAATCGTGGATCTTCCAGCGTGGGATTTCGCCCACCGTGCGGGAACTCGCGGAGCGGGTCGAGATGTCCGCTCCGAGTGTCAACGAACAACTTCAGCGAATGGAGCGGAACGGGTATGTGAAACGCGAGCCATTCAAGGCCCGCAGCTTGACGGTCCTGCGACCGGTCGAAAGCACGCGGGCGAGCGTGTCCAGGCTCGTCGCCGTGCCGATCGTGGGCATGGTGGCGGCTGGCTACCCCGTCCTGGCGAGCGAGAACATCTGTGGCGAGGTGCTGGTCGAGGAGGCGGTCGTCCGTTCGGGAAGCCATTTTGCCCTGAAGGCCAGCGGCCGGAGCATGATCGACGCGGGGATTCAGCCGGGCGACATCGTGATCGTGCGGCAGCAGCAGCTTGCCGAGAACCGTGACATTGTGGTCGCCCTGCTCAACGACGAAACGACCCTCAAACGGCTGCATTACAGCGAAGGGTCGATTGAGTTGCGGCCGGAGAACGCACGCTTCAAACCGATCGTGGTTGGCCCGGATGACGATCTGCGGATTCTCGGGAAGGTCGTCGCCGTCCGGCGTTTGGCCGGGAAGTAGGTCGCGTCATGGTGGGAGACGAACATCGTGCCGAGACACTTCGCGCCCTGCGCCAACTCTGCGGGAAGGTGGCTCGCCCCCATGAGGCAGAGCAGCCACCCCGCCTGTCACTCGGCATTCCTGCATTGGATGCCCTGCTCCCCGGTCGAGGCTTGGAGCGGGGGGCACTGGTGGAGTGGCAGTCGCCCGTCGAGGGGAGCGGTGTGGCGACGCTCGCGTTGCAGGGCGTGCGTTGTGCTCTCGAACAACACCGGGTTTGGGCGGTCGTCGATGCCACGGGCGAGTTCCATCCTTCCGCCGCTCGCGGCTGGGGCATCCCGTTGGAGTCTCTGCTGCTGCTCCGACCGACCTCGGTGGCGGACGCCGTGTGGACCGTCGAGCAATGCCTGCGCTGTCCGGCGGTCGGCCTCACTTGGTTCCGGGCCGCGCATCTTCCCGACCAGATGGCCCGACGCTGGAAGCTGGCGGCCGAGATCGGGGGAGGTGTCGGCGTGCTGTTTCGGCCGGAGACGGCGGCCCGACGTGCCTCGTGGGCCGATGTGCGGTGGCGTGTCCAACCGCGAGCGGCCGTGAGAACAACGGGCCGCTTGGTGCGGGTGGAATTGGTGTCGTGTCGGGGTGCGTTTGCGGGTGGCTCTGTCGAACTGGACGTGAACGATGCGACGGGTGATGTGCGTCTGGTGTACGCTGTGGCCGGTGCAACGACGGCTGTCCGAGCAGCCGGAGCTTAGATCTCATCCGTTGATCCTGTTCGCGGAAGGACGACGCGGGTTGGCGGTGTCGGCTTGTTCTCCCGAGGCCATGCGATTTGGCATCAGTGTGGGGATGCCGCTCGGCGAAGCCCGGTCCCTGCTGCCGACAACCCCATCACGTCGCTCGCGGCAACCCATCTTGAAGCCGGTCTTCCAACGAACCGATCCCGTGGCTGATCGAACACGGTTGCAGGCCCTTGCGATTCACTGCCAGCGGTACAGCCCGCTCGTCGGTCTGGAAGACGCCCCGGAACCTGAATCGCTCTGGCTCGATATCTCGGGGAGCGAGTTGTTGTTCGGCGGTGAGGCTGGACTGGCGGAGACTTTGCAACAGGATCTTGGTCAACAGGGCATTCAAGTCCGCATCGCTATCGCCGACACCTGGGGGGCCGCTTGGGCGGTGAGTCACTATGCCGACCCCGTGGTCTCACTCGTCTCGACCGACGAACAGGTCAAGATCCTCGCACCGCTGCCGGTAGTGGCGCTGCGGATTTCCGACGCCGTGATCGACAGCTTGCGTGGATTGGACGTCACGACGATTGGCCGGTTGATGAGACTGCCGCGTGCCAGCCTGCCGTCCCGGTTCGGGAAGGAACTTGGACGGCGGCTTGATCAGGCGCTGGGGCTCGCGCCGGAGATGCTGACGGCGGAGCGGCTGGTCGAGCCCATTGTCGCGGACTGGTTGTTCGAGGAGCCGGTGACGGATCGCCTGACGCTCGAACATGTCTGCGCCGTGTTGCTCGAACGTCTGTTGGTCACGCTGGAGGCGCGACGGGCCGGACTGCGGGAACTGACCTGCCGCTGGCTCGGCACCACCGCCGAACCGATCTCGCTGCGGCTGCTCCGTCCGACAACGGAGCGACGGCACCTGCTCGATCTGTTGCGGTTGCAGTGCGAACGGGCGGTGTTTACGGCGGGCGTGAAGGGGGTGCGGATGGAGGTTGTCGAGTTGGGGCTTCCCCCCATTCGACAGGCAACGCTGTTTGAAGACGATACGGGGGAGAAACACCAGCGGGCGCTGGCCGAACTGGTAGACCGGCTCAGCAGTCGGCTTGGACGTGATGCCGTGCTGCGTGCCAGTCTCCAACCCGACCCACTGCCCGAGTTCTCGTGTGCCGCTCTGCCGTGGCTGGAGCAGCGGTCGTCCGCCGCCGAGACCATCACGATTCCGTCGCGACTGCGGTGTCGTCCGCTGCGGCTGCTCCGTTTGCCGCAGCCGTTGGCCATCGACCGGTTCTCACCCGATGGTTGGCCGACACATGTTGACCGTGCGCCGGTCGTGGGCGTCAGTGGTCCCGAGCGGATCGAGTCGGGCTGGTGGCGCGGCGTGGATGCGAAGCGCGATTACTACCGCCTCACCCTCGCCACCGGAGCCGCCCTGTGGGCGTTCTGCGACCTCAACAGTGGCCGCTGGTTTCTGCACGGGTTGTTCGACTGAGGCTGTTCGACTGAGGTGCAGCATGCCCGAGATCGCCTTCCCCAAGATTCGTCCGCGTGTCGTTCCCGATTCGCCCGCGTCGTCCCCCGCGCTGAACGCCGCCTATGCCGAACTGCACTGCCAGACGAACTACTCGTTTCTGCGGGCCGCCTCACATCCGGACGAACTCGTCCAGCGGGCGGCCGAGCTGAAGTACGCGGCGCTGGCGATCACCGACCGGAACAGTCTGGCGGGAGTCGTGCGTGCCCATGCCGCCGCGAAGCCGTTGGGATTGAAACTGCTGATCGGGGCCGAGGTCACACTGGCCGAGGGGGCGAGTGCGGTACTGTTGGCCACCAACCGGGCGGGATACGGCCGACTGTCGCGATTGCTGACGCTTGGCAAGCGGCGGGCACCGAAGGGGGAGTGTCATCTCACGTTCGCCGACGTGGCTCAGTTCCACACGGACCTGCTGGCCTGCGTGCTGCTCGACGCGAATCAACCGGAACGCCAGACGGACGAACTGCCTCGCTGGCGGGAGACGTTCGGCGACCGCTGCTACGCTCTGGCCGAACTCCATCGCGGGCCGCACGACGACTGGATGCTGCAACGCTTCCAAGACCTCGCTCAACAGGCCCGCATCCCACTCGTCGCGGGGAACGGCGTCCTCTATCACATTGCCGAACGGCGTTACCTCCACGATGTCCTCACGGCGACGCGGCTCGGTGTCACCGTCGCGGAACTCGGCGAACATCGACAGACGAACGGCGAGCGGCATCTCAAGTCGGCGGACGAGATGCGACGGTTGTTTGCCACTTGTCCCGCCGCCGTCGAACGGACACTGGAAGTCGCGGGCCGCTGTTCGTTCAGTCTCGATGAGTTGAAGTACGAGTACCCCGAAGAACTCTGCCCGCGTGGCGAGACTCCGCTGGCATGGTTGACGCAACTGACCTGGGCGGGGTCACGCGAACGCTATCCGAACGGCCTGCCTGACAAGGTGCGGCAGCTCATCGAACACGAGTTGGCTCTGATTGCCGACCTGCATTACGAAGCCTACTTTCTGACCGTGTGGGATCTCGTGCGGTTCGCCCGCAGCCGGGGGATTCTCTGTCAGGGGCGAGGCAGTGCGGCCAACTCGGCCGTCTGTTTCTGTCTCGGCGTCACGTCGGTCGATCCCGACCGGATCGACGTGCTGTTCGAGCGGTTCATCAGCAGGGAACGGGGCGAGGCTCCCGACATTGATGTGGACTTCGAGCACGAACGACGCGAGGAAGTCCTCCAGTATCTCTACACCAAGTACGGTCGCGACCGGGCCGCGATGACGGCCGAGGTCATCACCTACCGTCCCAAGTCGGCGGTGCGAGATGTCGGCAAGGCCCTCGGGCTGTCACTGGATCGTGTGGACACACTCGCCAAGTCGGTCGAGCATTCGCGGCGCGAGAACGATGCACTCGCCGCCCGGTTCCGTGAGACGGGCTTCGATCCGACCTCACGACTCGGGCGGCAGTTGATTCATCTCGTGCAGGAAGTGCTCGGGTTCCCGCGACACCTCAGCCAGCATGTCGGCGGCATGGTCATCACACGCGGACGACTCGACGAACTGACGCCGTTGGAAAACGCCGCCATGCCGGGACGAACGGTCTTGGAATGGGACAAGGACGATCTCGACGCCCTCGGCATTCTCAAGGTGGACTGCCTCGCGCTGGGGATGCTCACCGCCCTTCGGAAGTCGTTCGATTTGATCCGCCTCCATACGGGACGTGAATTGACGCTGGCCACGATCCCGGCCGAAGACCGGAGTGTCTACAACATGCTCTGCCGGGCCGAGTCGATCGGCGTGTTCCAGGTCGAATCGCGGGCGCAGATGAGCATGTTGCCACGGCTCAAGCCGCGCTGCTTCTACGATCTCGTGGTGGAAGTCGCCATCGTGAGACCGGGACCAATCCAAGGGGGCATGGTCCACCCGTATCTGCGGCGACGCAGCGGTGAAGAGCCCGTCACGTTCCCCAGCGAGGCCGTGCGCGAAGTGCTTCAGAAGACTCTCGGCGTGCCGATCTTCCAAGAGCAAGCGATGAAGCTGGCCGTCGTCGCGGCGGGTTTCACGCCGGGTGAGGCCGATCAACTCCGCCGCGCGATGGGAGCGTGGCGGAGACGGGGCGTGATGCAACCATTCCGTGAGAAGCTGCTCGCCGGGATGCTGGCCCGTGGTTACGACGAGGACTTCGCCAACCGGGTCTATGATCAGATTCAGGGTTTCGGGGAATATGGCTTCCCCGAATCACACTCAGCGAGTTTCGCGCTGCTGGTCTATGCGTCCGCATGGCTCAAGCGGCATCACCCCGCCGAATTCACGGCGGCGCTGCTCAACAGCCAGCCGCTCGGATTCTATGCCCCGGCACAACTCGTAGCCGAAGCGCGGCGACAGTGCGTCGAGGTTCGACCGGTCGATGCCAATGCGAGCGATTGGGACTGCACCCTCGAAGCACGGGAAGGGATGTTCCCCGCGCTGCGGCTCGGCTTTCGGATGCTCACCGGTGTGAAACGCGCGACGGTGGATCGCGTGGTCGCAGTACGGGCCATCGCGCCGTTTGTCTCACAGACCGAGTTCGAGCAACGGACGCAGCTCGGCCAAAGTGAAATGTCGCTGCTGGCCAAGGCCGATGTCTTTCGCTCGCTCCGCACCGGGCGACGCACGGCGCTGTGGAATGCGCTCCCCGATCCCGATCACTCGCCGCTGTTCGCCCCGTTGAATGGTGACGAACCCTCCGTCAGCCTTCCCACGATGACCGCCGTGCAGGAAGTGGTTGCCGACTACCAGACGACGGGCCTGTCGCTGCACGGCCACCCGTTTCAGTTTCTCCGCGCCGAACTCAAACGCTGTGGTGTGACGCCGAACGACCGGCTGGCCCATGTCGAACCCGAACGCCGCTACCGCATCGCGGGCCTCGTCCTGCTGCGGCAGCGTCCCTCGACGGCGAAGGGGATCACGTTCATGACACTCGAAGATGAGACCGGCACGGCGAACCTGATCGTCCACGTCAACACCTGGGAACGGTTTCGTCCCGTCGCCCGAGGAGCCTCTGCCCTCATCGCCCACGGCATCCTGCAACGACAGCACGGCGTCTGCCATCTGTTGGTGGATCGCCTCGACGATTTGACGGACGTGCTGGGGGCGGTCACCACTCGCTCCCGTGACTTCCGGTGAGCGATCAGAACAACATCTTCATTGCCTTCACCGGGCAGATGCACTCCGGCGAGTCGTTTTCGGTCTTGTTGACGAAATCGCTGACGGCTGTTCGTTCCAGCCATTCGGACGGACACGGGGTCAGCATTTCCAGCAAATGCGCCTGATTCGCGTTTGTTGTCGTGAGCCACCCAGCCCAGTCGCCCGGCCCCAAGATGAGCGGCATTCTGTGATGAATCTCGGACATGAATTCGTTCGGCGCTGTGGTAAGCATCGCAAACGATTCCAGCAGTTCGCCCGCCGGTGTTTGCCAATGATCCCAAATGCCCGCCATCACGAGCGGAGTCTCGTCTTTGCGGAAAATGTGCCACGGCTGAGATTCTCGCCGGTTGAACTTCTGCCATTCGTAGAAGCCATCCGTCACGATCAGACAGTGTTGGCGACCGAACACGGTCGAGAATGGCCACGTCGTGGCCACTGTCTCGGCGCGGGCAATTTGCCAGTATTTCTGGCCGTGCTGGGAATGCTCGGGCACAAGTCCCCACTGCGACCGTTCGGCCAGACGCCTGCCGTCCGGGTGAATACGGATGGTCAGTGTCATCTCCCCCGGCGAGATGTTGAATCGCGGTGTCCATTCCGGCTCCCGGAACAGTGCGAACATCTCAGCCAACTCTTTGGGAGACGTTCGGAGATTGATTCGTCCGCACACTTTGTGGCTCTCATCGAACAGGGAACCGGGCGACAATATGCTCCAACCCGGAACAGCCCATCAAGTGGCAGTCATGGACTGAATTGTTGTCATCGTCGGCGTCAATTGTCACACCGAGTTGCGACGGGACAACGATCTCCGTCGCACTCGTGTACGCCACCAACTGGACAAGTTCAAATCCTATCGGGACTTTGAACCTGATCTGATCAGACAGTGGCGGCAGGAAGACATCATGGCCATTGGTGAAGACGTCAAGAACGACGGATCGGTAGCCTTTGGGGGCCTTGTGGTCCAGCGGATTGTCCATGTACATGAGCCTGAGTAGAACAAATCACGACAGCCAACCCATCATAGTTGTCGGATCGTCACTGCAATTGCGATACTCTTCTGACGGCAAGGCGCTGCGTTTATCCGACACAAACACGGTTGTTTGCGAAATAGCTCGACAAAGTAGAACGGAACAAAACCGCAATGTCACGGATGACAGCAGAGACCCAAACGGCTCTCGATTCTCTTTTGTCGCATCTCAACCCCGAACAGCGAGCGGCTGCCAATCACGGCCACGAACCGCTGCTGATCGTTGCCGGCGCGGGCACGGGAAAAACCACGACGCTGGCCCATCGCGTTGCTAGCCTGATCGCTCGCGGTGTCGATCCGGGACGGATACTCCTGCTGACGTTCACCCGTCGTTCTGCGGCCGAGATGCTGCGGCGGGTCGATTCGCTGCTCGTGCAGTGGCAGCAGGCCGTTCGGAATACAAACTCACCCTCGAAGTCAGCGTCGCGTGAAGTCTGGGGTGGCACGTTCCACGCTGTGGCGACGCGACTCCTGCGGCAGCACGGGAAGCTGATCGGCCTGGAGGCGGGCTTCACGATCGTCGATCGGAGCGATGCCGAAGACCTCTTGAACGTGCTGCGAACAGAACTGGAACTGACCAAGACGGACAAGCGATTCCCGCTCAAGGGAACGTGCCTCGACATCTACAGCCGCGTGGTCAACACCCAGCTTCCGCTCGAACAGGTACTCAAGGAGACATTCCCCTGGGTGACCGATCAGCTCGACGGTCTCAAGAAACTGTTCGCCGCCTATACCGAGCGCAAGGAACAGCAGCAAACGCTCGACTACGACGACTTGCTGCTGTTCTCGCACTACCTCATGACCGAGCCCGCCTGTGGCGACATGGTGCGGCAGAAGTTTGACTGCGTGCTGGTGGACGAGTATCAGGACACGAACACGCTGCAAGCGGAGATCGTCAAGGGGTTGTGTCCGGACGGAAAGGGGCTGACCGTCGTCGGTGACGATGCACAGTCGGTCTATTCGTTTCGGGCGGCCACCGTGCGGAATATCCTCGACTTCCCCGCACAGTTCCCCGGCACGACGGTCCTGCCGTTGGAACAGAACTACCGCAGTACGCAACCAATACTGGATGCCACCAACCGCGTGATCGCCCTCGCATCGGAAGGGCATCGCAAGATGCTCTGGTCGAACCGCAAGGATGGGAGCAAGCCGCAACTTGTCTCCTGTCTCGACGAGAACGAACAGTCCGACTATGTGATCGAACAGATTCTCACGCATCGCGAGACGGGCGTCACGTTGAAGCAGCAGGCGGTCCTGTTCCGGGCCTCGCATCACAGTCTGGCCCTCGAACTGGAACTGTCCCGCCGCAACATCCCATACCACAAATTCGGGGGGCTGAAGTTCGTCGAAGCGGCGCACGTGAAAGACCTGCTTGCGTTCCTGCGTCTTGCCGAGAATCCCCGCGACTCCGTGTCGGCCTTGCGAATCCTGTTGTTGCTACCCGGCATTGGCCCCAAGAAAGCCAGTCAACTCGTCGAGGTTCTGGTTTCGCAGCGGGGCGACTTCAACGCTTGGAGTGACTTCAAACCACCCGCCGCCGCCTCGACCCATTGGCCGGTGTTCTTGGCATTGCTCAAGGTGCTTTCGGGGCGACATACAAAGCCATTGGAACTGTCGCTGGAAATCCATCACGTCCGTACGTTCTACGCGCCGCTCTTGGAACAAAAGTTCGACGACGCTTTCACGAGGGCACGCGACCTCGAACAGATCGAACGGATGGCCACTCGGTTCGAGACGCGCTCACAGTTCCTGAACGACATGACACTGGACCCACCCAGCTCAACGCAAGACTTCGCCGCCGATCCTTTCTTGGACGAGGACTATCTCACCCTCAGCACCATTCATTCAGCGAAGGGCTTGGAATGGGAGTCGGTCTACGTTCTACACGCGGCCGATGGCAACATCCCCTCGGATCTGGCGACTGAATCAGACGCCGAAATCGAAGAGGAGCGGCGACTGTTCTACGTTGCACTCACTCGGGCAAAGTCCCACCTGCACGTCCTGCATCCCCACCGCTACTATTTCCACAATCACCGCAAGAGCGACCAGCACTCGTACTCGCAGCGGACGCGGTTCATCCCCGACGAACTCTCACCGTGGTTCGAGCCGGTGACGACGGGGCGATCCACGCTGGAGTTCCCGCAGGGCGATGCGGCGGGTGACGTGACGACGGCTGATGTGAGGAAGAGGATTGGCAGGATGTGGGCGTGAAAATTTGTCTGCGGGGCGAGACTACCGGTTCAGCGATTTGTGAAAGATTTGTGAAAGGTCGGCTCCAAATCCACGTGACCAGGCGGGAACGACAGTGAAATTGCATGAACGTCAATGAATCCCGAAGTCTTTACGTCAAAACACAGTGCGTCACATGTGCAATGACGGCAATATGTTGCGATTTCCGCCGGGCCGATTCCCCCCCTCTCCGTTCGTCTGACTGCCCATGAGCCGTAATCCTATGGCTCATGGGCATCTGCATTTCTGAAGTCACCTCGGAACACCCCGTTTGTGGCGGGCGGGTTCTGTGACGGAGGTCTCCATGTCAGAACAGCAACAGCAGTATGCACAATCGTCGTCGGCCTGATCTTCCGGCCAGATCCTGGCGCTCGACACCACCCCGGTCGTCGATCTCGATCACGATCTCGACCGCCTCTGGTGGGGACGAGACCAGCCATCGCCGATTTCCACGTAGGAGGTCGTCGAGTCTTCGAGACGCACCCACACCAGGCGGGAACGTGTTGTGTGGCGCGCCCTGAGTCCTCGAAGGGCGCGGCGATTCACATGCGACCAACGATCTGTTCAGAGACCACGCCCTTCGCAGGGCACCTATTGACTTGACTCATCACGGCCGGATTCCCCGCCCGACTCCAAGATGGCTTCTCTCGGCCGCAAGGCTTTGGTGGCCAGTTTCCAGAACCACCGTCCTACACGACACTGACCAATCGCTGGAGCGATTCGTGATGAGCCAAGTCAATAGGTGCC
>JAYUFF010000853.1:0-4017 GCA_043738825.1 Schlesneria sp. | reverse complement strand
TTCATCACGCTCGACAAACACCCGAAGGATCCGTCGGCGAAGAGACTGCCCGGCGTGTCAGCGGTCTCCCCGCGCAGCAGCCTCAACCCCGCCGACTTCGCCGTCATGGTGGGCGAAATCCTGCCCGGCTTCTCGACGACCGAATCGGGTGAGTTGGGGATCGGCTTGCTCACCGAACATCTCGGCCGCGACAACGTCCTGAGCACGCATCCGGTCAGCCGCGACAAGCCGTGTGTGTTGTCGATAAAGCTCACGCCACCCGCCGACAAGAAAACCAAGCTGATCCTCGACGTGGCTCACGACGCGCGAGGCGACTGGCGACTGGTCGTCCGAGGCAACGGCCAACGCATGGCCGACGAGATGATCTCAAAAGAAACCTGCTCGAAAGGCTGGCGGACACTCACCATCGACCTCACCAAATTCGCCGGCCAGGAACTCAAACTCGACCTCGTGAATCAAGCCAACGACTGGTCCTACGAGTTCGGCTACTGGGGCGGCACAAGAATCGTGAGCGAGTAAAAAAGCAGAAGGCAGGTGTCACGCGAAGGCGCGGAGTCGCGAAGAAGACAGGAGAATCGGATAGCGTTTTCTTGAGTCTTCTTCATTCCTTCGCGTCTCCGCACCTTCGCGTGTGAATGCTTTCAGATGATTGAAGGGACGCCATGACCGAGAATGAAATTGGCAAGATCGTCGTGGATTGTGCCTTTCAAGTTCACACGAAGCTCGGTCCGGGCCTTTTGGAATCCGTGTATGAGATTGCTTTGGCTCACGAACTGAAGAAACGGGGACTTGCCGTCGAACGACAGGTATCGGTTCCAGTGGTCTATGACGGCCTCTCATTTGACGAGGGCTTTCGAGCAGATATTGTCGTCGCGGGTCTGGTCATACTCGAACTCAAATCGGTCGAAGAAGTCCACCGAGTTCATAAGAAGCAACTGCTGACCTATCTGAGACTGGCGGGAAAGCGGCTGGGCTACCTCATCAATTTCGGTGCGGAGTTGATCAGAGATGGAATCACGCGGGTGTCAAATGGTGCGGAAGATTGGAAGAGCGGACAGTGAGCAGCGGAAAGAGGTGTCACGCGAAGGCGCGGAGTCGCGAAGAAGACGGAAGTGAAGAATCGTACTGCATGTTCCGCATTCATCTTCATTCCTTCGCGTCTCCGCGCCTTCGCGTGACATCCTTTAATTCTTGGACCATCGCACTTCGAGGAATCACTCATGCAACTCGTTCCCGTACTCAACGTGGTCGTCTATCGCGAACCGGGTCCGGCCGATGAGGACATTGATCGGCACGCGGCCCGGTTTGTCGAGGCCAAGTCGGTGGTGCCGCTCGGCGGTGGCCTGGGGTATCTGGTGCTCGTACCGAGTGATTTCGACCGTCTGTGGGATGGAGTTGATGCTGGCGATGCAATGGGGACGGCGACCAATGTGTTGCGATTTCTCGGTGCTGAAACTCGACAGTTCATCGCTCGCCCGGAGGTCTTCATCTACGGATGGGTGGGAGATGACCAGACCGATCAGGGGCGGGTGCTGTTGTTGCAAGTCATCCCGCGCGAACCGCCACCGCGAGACCGTCCCAGTTTGAATTGAAGTCTCCCGCCGACAGTAGAACTCATTTCAAAACTAGCCCGACGCGCGAGCGAGGGCTTCGTAGACATTGGACGATTAGCCCTCGCTCGCGCGTCGGGCTAGTTTTTCAAGAGCAGAATGAGTTTTGAAATGCACTCCAGAGATGAGATTCGGTGGTGCAACCGGGAGTCGACTTCCAGATCATGACGATTGAGGACTCGAACCAAGCCATGACGACATCGGCCAGCGAAACTCGACCTGCCGCGTCATCAGCCGTCTCACATCGCGCGGGACCGTGGCAGACGATCGAGGTGTTTGCGGGCTGGTGTCTGCGGCGCGAGGCTCCTCGCTGGCGGCCGAGTTTGTTTCGGTTGGCCGTTCTTATTCCGGTCGTGGTGGCGGGGTGTTCGGCAGCGGTGGTGTGGCCGCACCTGCGACGCCCCGGCATGGGGAGTGAGGCAGTTCGGCAACTGCTGTTCCTCGCGGCGGTGGTGGTGGTCACTGGGGGGACGCGGTTCGCATCGAACGCGGTCTGCTGGGAGGTCTCACCCGAAATGAGAGACCTCGTGCGGCTGACGGGGATCGATCCGAAGACGCTGCTTTGGGCGACGACTCTGTCTCGCTGGTGGACGATTGGCTGGTCGTTGCTGCTGATGCTGCCGCTGGCGATGTTTGCTCGCACTCTGGGAGGCGTCAGCTTTGACCAACTGCTGGCGGGTGCGTACGGACTGGTGCTGCTGGCGGCGCTGACGGGCGGATTCGGAATGCTGTCGGGCGTGCTCACGGCCGATGCGAAGAACCCCGAGAAGACGGCTTCCACCGCGACGTGGCTCGGACTGGTGATCTACAACGTCGGCTTTGTGTTGTTGGCCCAGGCGATCTATTGGGGAAACTGGCTCGTCACGGGGAACGAGTCGCCATCACTGGTTCAACTTTCTCAGCGCATCATCCTCTGGGCTCCGGTCGTCAGCCTGACGAACGCCTTGCGAAGCCCGGCCCTTTTCACGCCCAGCGATCCCGGCTACTGGCTCCACTTTCTGACGGCGATCTTTTGCGCAGGGCTGGCAACTCTGGCCATCGAACTTCGCTTCCGGAGCAGTCCCAGCTTGGCGGATGCGTCCGCCTCGGACGGACTTCCTTCGCTCCAATTATCGAAAACGAGGGGAGATGACTTGGTGGATGGACACTCTTGCCCGTCCGGTTCTGGCGTTGAAGAGCGGACGGGCAAGAGTGCCCACCCTCCAGGTCGCGAAGTCCTCCCTGTTCGAGTCGTAATGCCGGTCGCATCGGGACGCAGGCCGCGCTGTTCGGATCGTCCGTTCTTTTGGAAGGACGTCTACCTTCTGAGCGACGAACGGAAGTGGCTGAACACGTGGACGCTGTTCTACTGCGCGGCCACGATCGGCGTGCTGTCGGTGAGCGTCGAGTCCGCCGCCGACCCGGATCGCCACCTAATCGTCGTCGCGGCCCTGGTCTCGGTCGCGGTAGCCGCGATCATCCTCGCGCTGCGATTCGACGCCCTGCTCACCGCGGAATTCCGTGAACGCACGTGGGGGAGCCTGATGCTGCTTCCGGTCGATCCGTGCGACCTGTTGCTAACGAAGCTGTGGGCGGCGATGTGGGAACAACGGTTCGCGGCACTTCCCGTGGGAGCGGCGTGGGTGGCACTCTTGCTGGTCGGATCGGGAGAGGCCATCGCGGTGGCGGGCATGGTGGCCGTCATCGCGAGCCTCATCTGTGGCCTGTTGTGTCAGACATCGTGCATCAATCAGTTGCTCGGCAAGGTGTGGTGGGTTGGTCCGTGTCAGGCGATGGGATTCATCGCGACCATCGTTCCCTCGTTTGCCATTTGGATCAAATGCGGACTGTGGCCGGGCTTCGTGCTGACGGCGGTCTTTCTGACGGGCGTCCTGGTCGCGGTGCAGTTCGGCATCGTGAACCGGCTCGCACGGAATTGGGTCGAGCCGTAGCACATGCGGCCAGCTTGTGCTACGACGGAACGGAACGCGGGAACAGACTGGAAACACATGGCAGGCGAAGAGTCGGCAGAGGCATATCGGCGGCAAAACCAGACGGCGTGGAACCGGCTGTCGGACGGGAGCCAGTTCGCCAAGGCGGCGTCGGACGAGGAATGCCGTGAACCGTTGAAGGCACTCGATGGGCGGGGCTGGTTGCCCGCGAGCGTCGCCGGGTTGGACGTGCTGTGTCTCGCATCCGGCGGCGGATGGCAGTCGATTCTGTACGCGGCGGCCGGAGCGCGCGTGACGGTGGTGGACATCAGCCCCGGCATGCTGGAACTCGATCGGCGCGAGGCCGCGCGGCGCGGGCTGATGGTCACGGCAATCGAAGGCTCGATGGACGACCTGTCGCTGCTGCGCGACGAGACCTTCGACATCGTGCATCAACCGGTCAGCACCTGCTACGTGCCGAGCATCGTCCGCGTCTA
>JAYUFF010000852.1:0-4027 GCA_043738825.1 Schlesneria sp. | reverse complement strand
CGAGCCTTCTCGCGATCATTGGCGAGCGACGAATCGGCCACTTCAATCACGAGAGCCGCCTCGGCCCCGGTGGGGTGTCGTTCCGAATACGTGTCGGGTTCGCCGGGAACAACCGCCAAGTCAGGCTCGGGCACACTGTCGGAGGTCACCAGTGAATTCTGAATCCGGGCGTACCATGTTGCCGGGATGACCCGACTCAGCCAGTGGTCACAGCGATCAATCGTCGAATCGTGACGAGGATTCTTGGACATCTTGGGAACCACCAGACCTTCCAACAGTTCAAATGCATCGTCCTCGCCGAAGACACCGGACTGCACGAGTTGTTGGTATTTCCCGACCGAGAACCGATAGAGCGGCCAGCGCGCAGAAGTTTCCGCTGCCGCTGCAACCAATGTTGGCGGGTTCGAGAAGGGAATCGCGGAGGTTCGGCTGGCAGTGGCGATCGACATGGAATTGCTTTTCGGGAACAGAAAACACCGACCGCGAGCAGGCTAGCCTGCTCGCGGTCGGTCTTGCAAGACGGACTTCACTTCGCCGTGACGATGACTCGCGCCGAGTTGATCTTCACTTCTTTCAGCGGGCGGTCGCTGTGGTTGGTTTCGGACGCGCCGATCGCCTTCACCACGTCGAGGCTCGACTGATCGGCCGTCTTGCCGAAGACGGTGTACTGGTTGTCCAAAGACTTGGTTCCCTCGCGGCTGAGGCAGATGAAGAACTGCGAACCGGCCGAGTTCGGGTCGCTGGTCCGGGCCATCGACAGGATGCCCGCGTCGTGCAGCGTCTTGTTGAATTCGGCCTTGATCGTGTAGCCCGGCCCGCCCGTCCCCGTCCCCTGCGGGCAGCCGACCTGAATCATGAAGTTCGAGATCACGCGGTGAAAGATGATCCCGTTGTAGAAGCCGATCTTCGTCAACCCGATCAAATTCTTCGCGTGCCCCGGAGCCACGTCGGGGTACACGTCGAGCAGAATCTTCCCCAGCGTCGTATCGAACTCGACCTGATACGTGTTCTTCGAGAAATCCACATCGGCCAGAGCCTTGTCCACATCAGCACGTCGATTGGCAGCCACGGAGCGATCCTTGAAAGCGGAGAATTTGAGAAGCCGTCGTTGTCACGAGGCGGCATGATATCGACGGGGCTTCGCAACGTCATGTCGGCAGCTTGGCCGAGGTGAACAGATCAGCCACGTCGATGGCGAACTCGGGAAGCAGCACGGATGTCGCGGTTGATCCCGGCGCGAATTCGCCGTGAACGCGATAGTTCTTCCCCTTGAGGCACAGCACGGTGACCCGCCGTTCGTCGGGATCGACAATCCAGTATTCGGAGACGCTGGCGCGGGTGTAGTCCGCACGCTTTTTGATCAGGTCACGTTCGCGGTTCGCCGGGCCGGGGCTGATGATTTCGATCACCAAGTCGGCACCGTTGGGCGGCTTGTCTCCTTCGACGCGCCGCTCGTTGCGGACAAAGAACAGGTCGGGCTCACGGACGCGGCCCTTCCAAAGTCGGACGGGGCACGGCGCGGACAGCACTTCGCCGAGCGACTGAGCCGCGACAACATCTTCCAACCGCCGAGCCAAATACCGCGAGAGCCGTTGGTGCGAGGGAGTGGGCATCGGCAGGAACTCCAGACAGCCATCGACGAGTTCGACCGGGAAGTTGGCCGTTTCAAACGCGAAGTAGTCCTCTTCGCTCCACTCGCCCTGCCGAGGGAAACAACAGGCAACCTCCCACGACGGCTCACCACGCTTCGAGGGACGAGGCAACTCGAACGCTTCAATGCCTGCCGGAATCGCACCACGCCCAATCATAGATTTGCTCCCTTCGACAACGAACTCGGGCACGATGCTACTCGACATCAAGACACCCCTCAAGCAGAGGCTTCGTGGTCTGTCATCCCACAACCACCGCCTCCCGGCGTCTCAATCGTGAGCACATCCCCTGCCTGCACGTCGAGTGACACTTTGCCACCGAGGTCGATGACCTCCGTCGAGCCGGCGCGTTGCAGGGTGTTGCGGCCGAGTTGGCCTGGCTCTCCGCCGTTGAGGCCGAAGGGGGCGTAAGGGCCTCGGCGTTCGGAGAGGATCGAGACGCGGAGCGGCTTCAGGAACTCGATCTGGCGGACGATGCCGTCTCCGCCGCGATGCTCTCCTGCTCCGCCCGAACCGCGACGGATCGAGAACTCGTGGATGCGAACGGGATAGCGGCGCTCGATCACTTCGGGATCGGTCAGCCGCGTGTTGGTCATGTGCGTGTGAACGGCATCGGCTCCGTCGGCGTCGGGCGTGGCACCGCTGCCGCCGCAGATCGTTTCGTAGTAGCCGAATGTTCCGTCGCCGAATGTCAGGTTGTTCATCGTCCCCTGGCTCGCGGCGGCCACTCCCAACGCGCCGAGCAACACATCGACGACTCGCTGCGAAGTCTCGACGTTCCCTCCCACCATCGCCGCGCACTTCGCCGGGGCATCGTGCGCGGGCGGGTTGAGCAGACATTCGGGCAGCACAATCGTGACCGGTTCCAACACGCCGCTGTTCAGCGGAATGTCATCCTTGATGAGACACCGGAAGACGTACAGCACCGCCGCCGTGACGATGGCTCGATTCGCGTTGAGGTTCGTCGCCAGCACCGGCCCGGTCCCCGTGAAATCAACCGTCGCGCGGTCGCCCGCAATCGTAATCGTCACGCAAATCGGCGAACCGTCGTCGAGATGATCGGTGCGGGAGAAGTGTCGAGTGACGAGTGACGAGTGCTGAGTGCCAGAAAGCCAACTCGGAATGCCAGCGTCTTCGTTTGGCACTCGACACTCGTCACTCGCCACTCGACACAACTCCGCCAACGCCAGTCGCATCTTCGCTGCGGCCGACGCCTGAATGTGTCCCATGTACGCTCGCACGACAGGCCAACTCTGTTTCTCAACCAACTGCCGCAGTTGATTCGCTCCCGTGTGATTGGCCGCCACCTGAGCCGACACGTCGGCGAGGTTGTCTTCGACCGCGCGAGACGGATACGGACCCGATTGGAACAACGCCCGCAGTTCGACCTCTCTGGTCCCCTCGCCCCCGTCTTCGGGGGAGAGGGTTAGGGTGAGGGTGAGGGGGGCTTTTTGCTTTGTTCCCTCCCCTCGGCGGGGAGGGTTAGGGAGGGGGGCAGCTTTGTTGTGTGCGGCATCCATGTTCAAAGTTGCTGGTGAACCGTCCCCCCTCCCCGGCCCTCCTCGCCGAGGGGAGGGAGGAAGTGTCAAGGCGGTTGGCAGTGGGGAATCGTCAGCACCGCTCGCCACCCTCACCCTAACCCTCTCCCCCCCAAAGCGGGGGGCGAGGGGACCGGAGACGAGCAAGAAATTGCGGATCAACACCCCCTCGTCGGCGAGGGTCTTCGAGAACGGAGGCATCGAGCCGGGGACGATGCCCCCGATCTCGGCGTGATGGGCGCGGCTGGCGGTGAAGAACATCAGCTCGCTGGTTGCCTCATCGTGAACCGGCGTGACGACGGTGACATCGGGCAGGTGCGAGCCGCCGCGATACGGATCGTTCGTGACAAAGACATCGCCCGGCTTGAGGCTCGGATTGTCCTCGATGATCCGACGCACAGTCTCGCTCATCGCACCGAGATGAACAGGGATATGTGGTGCATTCACGACCAGTTCGCCCCGTGATGAAAAGATGCCGCACGAGAAGTCGAGCCGCTCCTTCACGTTCGTCGAGAGGCTCGTCTGTTGGAGCGCGATCCCCATCTGCTCGGCAATCGACGCGAACAAATGGTTGAAGATCTCGATGCGGATGGGGTCGGCGGAAAGTCGAGAGTTGAGTGTAGAGGGTCGAGAGCCAGCAGCCGCAGCGGTGGCTTCTCCTGTCCCCTCGCTCCCCGCCTTGGGGGGGAGAGGGTTAGGGTGAGGGGGGCTTTCAATGGAAGGTTGATGGTCGAGAGTTGAGGGTTGAGGGGTAGAAGAAGCGGCTTGGTCCTGTCGGAAAGTGCTATCACCGCTCGGCCCCCTCACCCTAGCCCTCTCCCCCGAAGACGGGGGCGAGGG
>JAYUFF010000851.1:0-4032 GCA_043738825.1 Schlesneria sp. | reverse complement strand
TCGAAGCGCCGCTGGTCCCACCCTACGCCCCTTTTTCAACGGGCTGATAACAGCCTGTTGAAAATCCCCACCGGGCTTGCCCCGATGGCTCGCGGGTTTTTGCACGACTTCGGAATCCAACTGGAATTGAGTAGTGCAAAGACCGGACCCCACCGGGGCAAGCCCGGTGGGGGAGGTTTTTCAACAGGCTGCTAACCCGGATGAACCAAACAAATCATCGGGCCTGGTCGGCGAACCATTCGACCGTGCGCGGCAAACCGTCCTCGAATGAGACTTGTGGCTGCCAATCGAGCACCTCGGCGGCTTTGCGGGCCGAGATCAGATTGGACCGCAAGTCACCCGCGCGCGGAGGACCATGCAGCGGCTCGGGCACAACGGTCTGGGAACCGCGCCGCTGCAACTCTGCCTGACACAGCCGGCGCGTTTGATTTGCGAGGACGTTCACATCGATGCCTCGTCCCGTGCCGATGTTGAACGCCGTGAATCGTTCGGACAGCGGCCGCTCCAACGCCCGTTGATTGGCCACCGCGACATCGGTGACATCGACATAGTCGCGCACGTCCCGCCCGTCGCCGTGGATCGTTGTCGCCTCCCCGCGCAGCATGCGTTGACAGAAGATCGCCACGACACCGGCTTCACCGTGGGGGTTTTGCCTCGGGCCGTAGACGTTCGAGTATCTCAGTGCGATGGATTGCAAACCGTACTCGCGGGCGAAGAACTCGAGATACCGCTCGCCAACCCACTTGCTGATCCCATAGGGCGAGACCGGGCAGGGGGGATGATCTTCGCCGACCGGTTGAGACACGTCGCCGTACAGCACGCCACCCGACGAGGCGAAGACCAGGCGTTGGACTTCCGTGCGGACGCAGTTTTCGAGGACGTTCAACAGGCCGAGGATGTTCACCTCCGCATCGTGGCTCGGTTCACGCACCGAATGGCTCACGGACATCTGAGCCGCCTGATGACAGACGACATCGGGACGCACTTCGTCGAACAGACGCGCGAGCGTGGAACGATCACGCAAGTCCACCTCGAAGAACGGCAGACCCGCCGGCAGATTCTCGCGTCGGCCCGTGCTGAGATTGTCAAACACCACCACGGAGTGCTCGCGCCGCTGTAACAAGGCGGCGATATGGCTCCCTATAAAACCGGCACCGCCAGTGACTAGAACGCGCATCGTGATCCCACCCGGCTGAATATAGATTGGAAGTGGAGTGTCTTAGTTCTACTGTGACGGATCGGGGTGAAAGAATGAGTGTCAAGTGAAAAGTGATCAGTGCCAAGTGCAAAGTGGGAGCGAAGCAGAGCCTGTTCCCAACGCGAACTGCGGCCATGACCCGTTGTCCAACGGTCGTTCCATTCCCTTGGGCGACGAAACGGAACGCTGTTCATTTTGCACTTGGCACGGATCACTTCTCACTTTGCACTCAACTCAGTGACCGAACCATCACAGTAGAATTAGACAGAGTCATATTGTCCGGCTTTGGTCTCGCCAAATTCTGCTCGCTCGTGGAGTGTCGAAATGCCTCCGGCCTCAATGCGATAGACGATGCCGCGCCATTCGTGCCGCCTGGTGAAGAACGTCTGCACGACGGCCAGCGGGTAGATGAAGCCCGTCAAAACCAGACTCGGTACGGCGAGGCAGATCCGTTTCCAATCGTAGGGGACGGCACGCTGCCGGCGTCGCTGCCAGAGGAGCTGGCGGACGAGCCACTCAAAATAACCGATGACCGAGAGCACGGTGACAATGAAGATCACAGCGCCCACAGACCACCATCCCAAACTGCGCCAGCCTTCGAGGATGGATAGGGGGAGCAGAATCCACAATGCCACGAGGATGACGAGCGCCTCGACCAGTATCGTCGGCCAATGCGGATGATGCAGCCGTGCCGCCAACATCTGACGCACGAGGAATCCCCAGAAACCCTTGAAGCTGCACGTTTCCTCGTTCAGCATGACGAGCGACACGATCGGCACGGCGTGCTGTTGCTTGTTCGCGAGGAAACCGGCCAGCGCGGTGTCTTCGCTGAAGGCGTGCTGGAGGCAGTTTTGAAACGCGGCATCGCGAAACAAATCGCCTCGCATCACCAGGCTGCCGCACCAGGGGATGCGATACTTGTACATGGCACGGAAGGCCAGCGCGTTCCAGTAATAGCGACACAATCCACCCACCGTCAAAATCGTCGGGGCGTACCAGCGGTTTCCGGAGGCGGCCACGGTCAGGGGATTTTGCAGTGGAGCGACCAGTTCCCGCAACCAGGTGGGATGGGGGATGGCGTCGGCATCGCACATCGCGACGACCTCGACTTCTGCGGGGACGTGACTCAGTCCGCAAAACAGGCTGCTTGCCCGGCGCGAGCAGTTGGGCAGCAGGCGGTCCCGAATGAGTACCTCGATCCGCTCGTCTCCGTGTTCTTTCCGCAGGCATTCCACCTGCGGCAACGCGTCATCCTGAAGTGAATCGACGACGATCACGACCTTGTAGTTCGGATAGTCCTGGCTCGCGAGGCCCCGCAGGCAGCGATCCAGAAACGGGTCCGCGCCCCGCAGGCACAGGATCACCCTGGCGGGCGGAGTGAACTCGTGGGAGACGTTGTCCCCGAGTGCGAGCGCCGTGCGCAGCTCGCGCAGACAGGGCAGGAAGTGCCACACCATGAGGATCGTGAGTGAGGTGAAAACCACGGCGGAAATGAGACCGAAACTAATCATGGGAGCCTGTGAAAGATAACGGGGTCTGCGCGGGTGAAGCGGGTCCGGGACAACAACAATTCCATCGGGACGGGCTAGGGCTTTGTCACAGCTTGATCTTGGGGTGGCCATGCTCGCCAGAGCGTGGGGTCAATCCGGCGTCTCGCCCACGTTCTGGCGAACGTGGCTACGACAACAACCCCCATTCTTAGCCGTGACAAAGCCCTAGGTGTTGGTCTCGATTTTCCGGGCGAGTGACCGAGCCCACTTGGGATCGCGGCGAGACATCAGTCTGGCGATGAGGCAATGCGTCAGGTTCAGCGAACCGCGGCCGATGGACAGCAACCAGCCGCCCACTCGCAGCGACAGCGGGATCGCTCGCGGAGGTGTGACGCCCGTTTTCTGCAAGACGATCGGCTCCCAAAAAAATCGCCCGGCAATCGGATGCAGGCCATGCCGTCGATACAGCGACCAGTCGCCGCTGTATTTTTGATTGGATCGCAGATGCGTCGAGTAATAGGGATAGACCAGAAAAAAGGGCGAGTGCGTGATCAAGAGTCCATTCGGCTTCAGCCAGTCGGCAAAGGTTCCCACCAACGACGGCGGATCGGGGACGTGTTCCAGGACATCCAGACTGAGCACGGCATCGAACTGCTCGCCCCGGATGCCGTCGGGAGACTGTTCGATGCGCACCGTCACGCCGTTGGCGGCGAAGACGGTTTTCGCGAATTCGACGCACGGTTGAGACGGCTCGAAATACACGACTTCATGTCCCGCGCCCGCCAGGGCCGCGCTGTCGAACCCCAGGCCATCGCCGAAACTGAGAATCTTCAGCGGCTGCGGGGACTCGTGTTGAAGATGGTTGATGATCCACGCTCGCACGTCGCATTTCAGCGGGACGCGGTTCCACACGGCGGTCTCATACAGGAAGGCATTGGTCGTGGCGTAGAACTCGACCAAACGGTCGCTCCATTCGTGCGGTGCGAGCCCAAACGCCTTGAGGTCGTTTCGCACATTCGTACCGAGGCACCGCTCTTCGTCGAGCAGGCGGCGCGCGACGGTCTGGGGCGGTTCCCCGGAAACTCGGGCAATCAGATCGACGAGGGCGTCATTGTCGTCGAGCGGTTTGAGGGTTCGAGGAAGCGTGGGCATGGTCACCGGAGATTTGTTCATGAGGTCGAGTCGAGAAGTCACACTTGCCGCCGCAGCCAGTATGGATGCCCACTGGCAGAATGCAAGCCGCCCGAGCGGGAGGTCCAGGGCCATCGCCTTGTTGAATCCGGGTAATGGGGTGCCACGGTCACGGAGCTTCGACGTGGTCGTGAGAGTGGGAAACAGCCTTCA
>JAYUFF010000850.1:0-4036 GCA_043738825.1 Schlesneria sp. | reverse complement strand
GTCGGACTCAGACGGCTATCTTTGCGCACCCGGTGCCACGGATGGCCCGAGCCAGTTCCCACCGAGGCAGCGCCTCAGACGAATGTACCGTCCTCGCTCCAACGTGATGAGCTATTTCAGACCAGACACCGATTTGTGATTGGTTCAACACGTGGAGCGACGACGGTTCCGTTGAAGACAACTCGAATAAGGATCGTTCGCGATGACGGTGCGCATTCCAGACATTTACTACGCAGGTCGGTTCGGGCTGTCGATCGAGATCTTCCCGCCGAAGACGCCGGAGGGAGACGAGTCGCTGCGCCAAACTCTGCGCGAACTGGCTCCGTTCAAACCGGCCTTCGTGTCGTGTACCTACGGTGCGGGGGGATCGACCAGCAAGCGCACCGTCGAGTGGTGTCAGGAGATTCAGAACGGCTGCGGCCTGCCAGCGACGGCTCATTTCACCTGCGTCGGTAGCACGCGCGAGCAGCTTGTCGAATGGTTGCAGTTCGCCTGGTCGGCCGGCATCCGCAATATCATGGCTCTGCGAGGCGACGCTCCCGCCGGACAGACCGAGTTCACCGCAGTGGCCGGTGGCCTGAAGCACGCCAACGAACTGGTGGCCCTGATCCGCGAACGATTCCCCGAGATGGGCATCGGCGTGGCGGGCTATCCCGAAAAACATCCCGAGGCACCGAACTTCGACCTCGATTTCCAAAACCTCGTCCGCAAGATCAAGACCGGTGCCGATGCCGTCTTCACGCAGCTCTTCTTCAACAACGCCAGCTTCCTCCGCTTTCGAGACCTCCTCCACCGCGAGCGTCTCAACGTCCCGGTCATCCCCGGCATCATGCCGATCACCGAGTTCGCTCGCATCCAACGCATCACCGCCATGTGCGGCGCGGTCATCCCCGAGTCATTGGCCTCACGCCTCGAAGCGGTCAAAGATGACAAGGCCGCCCAGTACGAGATCGGTGTCGAATTCGCGATCGCTCAATGCCGAGAACTGATCGACCAAGGCGTCCCCGGCATTCACCTCTACTGTCTGAACAAGAGCCAGGCGTGTCAGAGGATTCTGGAGGCACTGGGGTTGTCCGGAGCGAACGTCGCGTGAGAAACTGTGTCCAACCGCGCCACGGCAATTCGGTTTGTGGGTGTGCCTGCGATGCGAGCCATCGCCTGAGTACGAGGACCGTCCGATGGAAACCCTAACGATCACCCTGCCTGCATCGCTGCACGAATTTGTCGATCAACAGGTCATCCGGCGCGGACTCAGTTCTCCGAACGATCTCGTGCTGGAACTGCTCGACAACGAACGGCAGGGGATGGAGGCGATGGCTCGGCTCTCGGAAAACAAGTCTCGATTGGAAGAACTGCTGCTGAAGGGGCTGGCCTCGGGACCACTCGAAGAGGTCACGGCGGAATGGTGGGATGAGAAGGAACGCACGTTGCTGGAACGCGTGAACCGGGGGACGGCGACATGACGTCTCGCGCGGCAATTCGGCCCGAAGCCGTTCGCGACCTTGATGAACAATTTGAATACCTCGCCGAACAGAGTACGGAATTGGCAACGCGGTTTCTGGCGGCAGTGCGATCCAGTGTGCAGCGGTTGCTCGACCAGCCCGATCTCGGTGTGACACGCGGCTTCACTCACGCGGAACTTCACGACGTACGAGTATGGATGGTTCGCGGCTTTCCAAGGCACATCATCTACTACCGTCCCGACCCCGACGGCATCGAAGTCATTCGACTGCTGCACGGTGCGCGCGACATCGTGGCCCTGTTCGGTGACGATCCCGATCGCTAACGACTCAAAAAACAGACACACCACGCCGATTGTCTTCACGGAATTCGATCACTCATGCCCACCCGACCTGCCGGTTATTTTGAACAGCTTCTCTCCGAACGCATCCTCGTCCTGGATGGCGCGATGGGGACGATGATTCAGCGGTTTGAGCCGACGGAAGAAACGTATCGCGGCGAGCGGTTCAAGTCGCATCCCATCGACCTCAAGAACGCGGGCGATGTGCTCGTGCTGACGCAGCCGCAGATCATTGCCGACATTCACCGGCAGTATCTGGCGGCCGGAGCCGACATCATCGAGACCGACTCGTTCAACGCGAACATCATCTCGATGGAAGAGTTCGGGCTGGCGGAACTCACCCGCGAGATCAACGTCGCGGCGGCGCGGCTCGCACGCGGCGTGTGCGATGAGTTCACGAAGTCGAATCCGCACAAACCGCGCTTCGTCGCCGGCAGCATCGGCCCGACGAAGGTCATGCTGTCGTTCAATGCCGGCAAAGCGGGCTATCGGCCGGTGACGTTCGACCAAATGGTCGCATCGTATTCCGAGCAGATTCGCGGGCTGATCGAAGGGGGTGCGGACCTGCTGCTGCCAGAAACGTCGTTTGATACGCTCAATATGAAGTCGTGTCTGTACGCCATCGAAAACGTCTTCGCTGAAATGGGCGTGCGGTTGCCGGTCATGGTCTCGGGAACGATCTTCACGGGCGGGCGGACTCTGACCGGGCAGTCGCTTGAGGCGTTCTGGACCTCGGTCTCGCATGCTCCTTCGTTGACGATCGGCCTCAACTGTGCGCTGGGCCCGAAGCAGATGCGGGAGTACGTCGAGACGCTCGCGAACCTTGCCCCGAAGTACATCAGTTGCTATCCGAACGCGGGGATGCCCGACGGCTTCGGCGGCTTTGATTCGAATCCGAACGAGGTCGCGGCCAACCTGCGCGAGTTTGCTCAGAACGGCTGGGTCAACATCGTCGGCGGCTGCTGCGGCACGAACCCGGACTTCATCAAAGCGATCTCAGAAGCGGTGGCCGGTGTCGCGCCGCGCCGCATTCCCGAAATTGCGGCCACATCGGCTTACTGCGGCAAAGAACGGGTCGATCTGCTTCCCAGTTCCAACTTCATGATGATTGGCGAGCGTACGAACGTCACTGGTTCTCGAAAGTTCGCGAGACTGATCAGAGACGGAAAATTCGACGACGCTTTGGCCGTGGCTCGCGAGCAGGTCGAAGGGGGCGCGAACATGATCGACGTCAACATGGACGAAGGACTGCTCGACAGTCAGGCGGCCATGACGACGTTTGTTAATTTGATCTCCGACGATCCCGACGTCAACAAAGTCCCGGTGATGGTCGATAGTTCAAAGTTCAGTGTGATCGAAGCGGGCCTCAAATGCCTCGACGGCAAGGGGGTCGTGAATTCGATCAGCATGAAAGAAGGCGAAGCGGCGTTTCTGACTCAAGCTCGTCGCATTCGTCGGTACGGTGCGGCGGTCGTCGTGATGGCGTTCGACGAACAGGGACAAGCGACCGACTGTGAAAACAAGGTTCGGATCTGCAAGCGGGCGTACGACCTGCTCACGCAGCAAGCCGGGTTCCCGCCCGAGGACATCATTTTCGATGCGAATATCCTGACCGTCGGTACCGGCATGGAAGAGCATTCCAACTATGCCGTCGAATTCATCGAAGCGCTGCGTCGCATCAAGGCGGAGTGTCCCGGTGCCAGGACGTCCGGTGGCGTCAGCAACGTGTCATTTTCGTTCCGCGGCAATGACGTCGTCCGCGAAGCGATGAATGCGGCATTTCTGTATCACGCGATTCAGGCGGGGCTCGATATGGGCATCGTCAACGCGGGACAGCTCGAAGTCTACGAAGAGATCGACAAGGAATTGCTCGTCCATATCGAAGACGTGCTGCTAAATCGTCGTCCCGACGCGACCGAACGGCTGATCGCGTTTTCAGAAAAATTCAAAGGGGGAACGAAAGAGGCCACCGAGGAGACCATTGAAGAGTGGCGACTCGGCTCGGTCGAAAATCGCTTGAAGCATGCGTTGCTCAAGGGAATTACCGACCACATTGACGGGGATACGGAAGAGGCGCGGCTGAAGTTCGGCAAACCGCTAGACATCATCCAGGGTCCGTTGATGGACGGCATGAATGTCGTCGGCGAACTGTTCGGTGCGGGAAAAATGTTTCTGCCGCAAGTCGTGAAATCCGCGCGCGTGATGAAAAAGGCGGTCGCGTATTTGTTCCCGTTC
>JAYUFF010000849.1:0-4036 GCA_043738825.1 Schlesneria sp. | reverse complement strand
GGGGATTCTCGGCCAAGCGCAGGAACGCCAGCAGATCTTTGACGTGCGCCGCTTCGACGAACTTCAGTCCCCCGAACTTGTGAAACGGAATGTTGCGGCGGGACAGTTCCAGTTCGAGGGCCAGACTGTGATGCGAGGCTCGGAACAGAACCGCCTGCTGCTTCAACGTGACGCCCGTCTCGCGGTGCGCGAGAATCTGTTCAATCACGTAGTCGGTCTGTTCGTTCTCGTCGAGGCAGGAGACGAGTTGCGGCTTGTTCCCGTCCTTGCGGCTCGACCAGAGCATTTTTCGATGCCCTTCCGACGCGAGGGCGATCACGCGGTTGGTGGCATCCAGTATTGGTTGCGTGCTGCGGTAGTTCTGCTCCAACGGCAGGACCGTGGTACCGGGAAACTGCGTGGGGAAGTCGAGGATGTTCCGCACCGTGGCCGCCCGAAACGAGTAGACCGACTGTGCATCGTCACCGACGACGGTCAGCCCTTTTCCGTCCGGACACAGCCCCGTGACGATCTCGGCTTGCAGCGTGTTCGTGTCCTGATATTCGTCCACCAGCACGCAGTCGAACTTCTGCCGAACCATGTCGCCACAATGAGGTAGTGCCAGAACAGCAGCAAGTCGTCGTAGTCGAGCGTCTGTTGCTGTTCCTTGCGTTCGGTGTAGGCGGCGAACAGCTTCTTGAGGCCGTCGAGCTGATCAGTTACCCAAGGGAAGGTCTCTTTCAATACGTGTTCGAGTGAAAGCTGGGTGTTGACCACGCGGCTGTAGATGTCGAGGCACGTTCCTTTGAGAGGAAAGCGTTTGTCGGTCTTGGTC
Source organism: Schlesneria sp. (assembly GCA_043738825.1). Taxonomy (GTDB): domain Bacteria; phylum Planctomycetota; class Planctomycetia; order Planctomycetales; family Planctomycetaceae; genus Schlesneria. Next base: position 3,222 of record JAYUFF010000849.1, on the reverse strand, counting down.
AGTTCCAATTCCGACCGCAGCACGTTGAGCAGGTCTTCCGCATCACTGCGATCGACGATAGTGAACCCCGGCTCCAGACCGATCAGCTTTCCGTGCTGTCGCAGGAGTCGCGTCGCGACAGCGTGGAAGGTGCCGCCCCAAACCTCGCGCGATGCCGACTTCGAGGGCGAGTTGGTATTCCGAACGGCCTGTTGCCATTGGACGAGCAGCGAATCGACCCGCCGCAGCATCTCGGCCGCAGAACGGCGTGTGAATGTCAGCAGGAGAATCCGTCCCGGATCGACGCCCCGAGCGATCAGACTGGCGACGCGATGGGCCAGCGTCGTCGTTTTTCCCGTGCCTGCACCGGCAACGATCAGCAGAGGTTCATGACCGTGGTTGGCAGCCGCTCGCTGTTCGGGGTTGAGATGCGACAAAAGAGAATCGAGAGCCGTTTGGGTCTCTGCCGTCATCCGTGACATTGATTACTCCATTCAAATCGACGGTTCAGCTTTGCATCCGCTTCTGGCGAGCATCCACGTCAGTTTGGAGAGTATCATGGCTCGACCGGTGAACCTGCAACCGGAGCGGAACACTTCGAGACTCGAAACGGCAAACAGACCCAACACATGTGCGGACGCATCAACCTGCGGATGTCACCCGCCGAACTTCAGGCGGCGTTTGATCTCTTTCGCGAACCCGAATGGTCGCCCCGATACAACTTGGGGCCGATGCAGCAGGCATTGGCGGTGCGATTGAAGCCGGATGGCGTCCGACTGGCCGAGCCGTTGCAGTGGGGGCTGGTGCCGGGTTGGGCAAAAGACCCGAAAACAGGTTCTCAGTTGGTCAACGCACGCGGAGAGACGGTCGCGTCGAAGCCCTCGTTTCGGAGTGCGTTCAAAAGGCGGCGGTGCTTGATCCCGGCCACCGGCTACTACGAGTGGCAGGTCATCAACAGCAAGACCAAACAGCCGTGGCACATCTTTCGTGCCGATGGCGGAGTGCTCGCGTGTGCGGGGTTGTGGGAGTGTTGGCAGGCTCCGGACGGGTCCGTGTTGGAATCGTGTGCGACCATCACGACGACTCCGAATGAAAATCTCGCCGAGATCCACGATCGGATGCCGGTCATCCTCGCCGAGGAGCACTGGAGCCTATGGCTCGATCCCGCAATGGAGGAAGTCGCCGCCCTGACCGAGTTACTCGTGCCGTGTCCGGACGATTGGCTGGAGAAGACGCCCGTCAGTTCGCTGGTCAACAGCGTGCGGAACGAATCGCCGGAGTGCCTGACTCCGGTCAAGCTGCCTCGCAGCTTGTTTACAATGGAGTCTACCTCTACGGAACCCGTAGCGCGCTGGCCGCGTCCGAGTTCGCCGCCGCGCGGCAGCGGATTGAGAACCGGCTGGACACACTGATCTTCACGCGACCGACCGACCCGGACTGCCGCCGGATCAACCAGCGGTTGGTGAGACACCGCTTCGAACTGCCGTGCTTCTTGGAAGTGGCGGGCGTCCCGCCGGATAACAACCTCGGCGAACGAGACATCCGCAGCGTGGCCGCCGCGCGAGCCGACGGCGGCGTGAACCGGACGAAGGCCGGAGACACCGCGTTCGCAAACCTGAAGAGCATCGTCCGCACCTGCCAGAAACACGACCGCAACTTTCTCAGCTATGGCCTGACCCTGATCGGCCTCGGCGAACATTCTCAACCGCTCGCGTTCCCCACCCTCACAACAATCCCCGAATTGCTCCCCGCCAACACGTCGTAATCAACGCCCCGCCGAAACCTTCCCCCGCATCCACACACGGCCAACACGCTCGAACCGCTCAACCTGCGCTCACGGTCTGCTTGACAGTTACCTTTTTCCAGCGTCGGTGTTTTCAGCTCGAACCCCGGAATCCGTCATTCCTGAACCATCGCAACTTGACACTGGATGTGGAATCGGCGATGCCTTCGTGAAGGCGTGTGGTGAGAGTTTGCGAACGATCCGTCGCTGAATGGCGTGTGCGGGCCACGAACGGCAGGATCGCGTCGGAACAAAGCTATCATCCACGCGGGGGACGAAAGCATTTTCGTAGGAACTTTAGCTTGCATCCCAATCCATCGGACATTGAGCCGGAATTGAGATCGCCGCCTCCGCGTGAGATTCACGCACGCCTGCGCGAGCGATTGGTGCGCTGGCTGTTTGTCAACCTCGGACTGATTCTTCCGTGGTTGCTAACGTGTCTCGGGTATGGGTTCCACGCAGATCGATCGGCACTCCGCGCTCACGGAGTGCCAACGACGGGCTGGGTGGTTGAGAAGCATCCGGGTGGAAAGAAGGAGTCGCCGCAAGTCCGATATTACTACAAGACTGCTGACCGTATTTATGTGTTCTGGAACAGCGAGCTTCCGCAGGTCTTTGAGACACTTTGGATTGGACAGGAAGTTCCGGTTCTTCACCTCGTGGATAGGCCGTCGGTTGGCGCGTTGGCTGCCGATGTGCGCAATGGAGGCCATTACTCGGCGGAGATGCTCGCTCTGTGGCTTCTATCCGCAATTCTAGCCGCCGTCATGGTGCCGTGTTGGTTGTGGCTTGAAACTGTTCAACGGCGGCTGCGACATCTGGCACGAAACGGAATAGCAGTGCGAACGACTGCGGTCAGCGTGGAGCGAGGCCAGGGCTATAGGGGTGTTCAAATCTGGTGGGTGGCATACGAATTTGAGTTGAATGGACGGACAAGTCGTGGACGAACGAGCGTGATCCCGAGTGTGGCGGAGGCATTGAGCCAGCCCGGTGTCCAAGCCACAGTCTTGTACGATCCGGCCGCCCCAAATCGATTTGAAGCGTATCCTGCCATCACCACGCTGTACCAAGTGCTTCCCATGTCCCCGGAACTGTCCAGCGGGAGTCCGAGGTTACCCAGCGTCGGCACAGTGTTGAGGTTGGGGATTCTCATTCTGGTGGCTGGCCTAGGCGTCGCCACCCTACGGGGAACGTTCGATCTGGGCAATCGGCCGGTCTCGGATGCCCACGTGGAGCAGCCTCGCAGTCCAGATGTCGGCGAACCGGAGCAGCGGGACCAAACCACCGCAGATGCGAAGGAGTCGGAAGCTTTGGAAAGGGCCAATCAACTCGTCAATAAGAGCAACGTTGCCTATGAATCCGGCAGCCAATTCGCCGCTGAAGCGGCCGAAAAGCACAAGGAACTATTCAGCGACGCAAAGCTGCGGGGCTTTCCAGGCAGCCGCCCACAACTCCATGAT
>JAYUFF010000848.1:0-10667 GCA_043738825.1 Schlesneria sp. | reverse complement strand
TGGACGGGAGCAAACCTCAACACCGCCATCGGCTTTCGCGGTCAGATGGCCGAGTGCGTCAACGGTCATCGGTTCTACTCCTTCAACGCGGACCTCGGACCTTGCTCCGTCTGTGATTCCGCTGAGCGCAAGGGCGAACCGCAACCGTTGCTGTTCCCCCGCTTTGGATTCAGTACGGCGGCGTGGGACCGCCCACAGTTTCGCGGCTCACCCACACCACCCATCGGCAAGCCCGAACTGCTGACCATTGCCCGCCTCAACAACGAACGTCCCGACTTCGGTGGCCTGAAGGGAGTCACGGCTCGCTATCAAGAAGACGGCGAGTTGCTGGTCATCAATGCTGGTTCCGGAGGACGCGGCTTCGCCGTTTGTTTGAACTGCGGATACTCCGAGAGCGAACTGGCCGTCTGCAAACACGGGCCGGAAGAATTGCCGAAATCTTACGAACAACACGCGCCCTTGCAGTTCGCTCCGAGGAAGAACGGGCCGACGTGGGTCATCTGCCGCAAGCAGAGCAAGAACGACCTCAGGCGGCAGATGCTGACCGCGCGGCAAGTCACCGACATCGCCGTCATCGACATCCCGCAACTCGCCAACGCCGACCTCGCGGTGGCCACGACGCTCGCTCATGCGTTTCGTCTGGCGGGAGCGCAGCTCCTGAGTCTCGACAGCCGCGAACTCGGATCGTTCGTGATGCCCACCGACTCCGGTCCTCATTGCGGTCTCGTGCTGTTCGACTCGATGCCCGGCGGCGCTGGCCATGTGGCCGAGTTGCTCGAATCGGCTGCCGACTGGATCGGCAAGCTGACCGATGTCCTGTTCGTCATTGATGCCCATCACGAGCGATGCGTCTCCGCCTGTCTCGACTGCCTGCTGAGCTTTGAAACTCAGTTCGACCACGATCAGGGACTCCTCGCACGGGCCATCACCTGGGAGTTCTGGGACTGCCTCCGCAATCACCGAGCGTGGTCCAGCAGCCCTTCTCACGCGTCGCCGTGCGCGCTCCCGCCAGCCCCGTCCGCAACCGATGCTTCGGCACCGTCAGCACCGGATCGCTTGGAAAGGGCGCGACGCAAGCGAAAGTCGTAGTCTCTAGTTATGAGAAGGCCCTCGAATGGCAGTCAACCGCCGTCAACAGGCTTCGCCAGCGATCGAATTGAATTAATGTTAACTCAACGGAATTGCGACTTTTGCTCACGCCGCCTTCAGTTGAACTTGCATGGCTGCCGCCGCTTCTACGCTTGTGGTAACGGTTGAATGTGGTCACACGACGTATGCATGCACAAACAAGCACGATGGCACCGTCTGTCATGCCGCTTTCCGCTCAAACGATTTCACCAGTCCACCCACGTAGGACCGCACGATGATCTGGTCGCGGTCAAGCTTCCGGACTTCTGCCGGTGCCTCGCCGATCGGCGGCAGGTTTCCTCGTTCCATGTGCGATCGGGTTTGATTGTAGTAGGCCACCCACTGGCCCACGATGTGATCCAAGTGCCGCTGCCCGAATAGGATGAATTTGAAAAGACATTCATACTTGATTGTCTGAATGAATCTCTCGACCCGTCCATTCAAATTCGGAGAAGCCACCGGTAGAGCATTGGTGCGAATGCCTTTCGCTTTCAGCGTCGCCACGAATTCCTTGGTGAACTTCGTGTCCCGGTCGTGCATCAGGATAGAGGGCTTCTCTTTGCGGACCGCCGTCTGTTCGATGAACGCATTCGTTTGCTTCACCACCCAACGGGAATTGGGCCGTGCCGTGGAAGACGACACGATGACCTCACGGGTCTTCATGCACAGGAATGCCAGCAAATACACGTTGCGAATGCCGCGAGCCGTGATCGTCTTTACCGAGAAGAAATCGCACGCCCACAACGTCTCACCGTGACGCTCGATGAAATTGTTCCAAGTATCCGACGTGCGATCCGGTCCTGGCTGAATACCCTCTTCCTTGAGGATGTTTCGCACCGTCTGACGACTGATTCCTTTGATTCCCAGTTTTCGCAGTTCACCGATGATTCGCGTGTAGCCGAATCCGGTAACTCTGGCGATCTCGATGACCAGCTCCCGGATCTCGCGCGGCTTGCGCTGTCCCCCTTTGGGGTTCGGTGTCTTCTTGTCGGCCTTCTCGTCCCGACACCACCGATAGAACGTCGAGACCGAGACAATCGTGATCAACTCTTCAATCGCCCGGCCCAAAGCCTTGCCGAACAGGAGCAGCCGCTGACGCTCATCGGGCCGAGTGTGAACCGCTGTGCCCAGTCTACTCCGCAGGATCTTGTTCTCCTCCTTCAGGAACTGGACATACTTCGCGAGTTCGCGATCCGTCGCGGAGGCGATCAAGGTCAGCAGGGGGGGGGAAAAGTTTGGCCATCGGTGTATTGTGTGATTTCGCATTGTGGAAGGGATTTCACATTCCTTGTACCGCGCTAAGATCTGGGAAAAACGTCGGTCGATGGGCGAATTCCCGGTGGCTCGGAAAGCCGTCCTCGTGACGTGCTACAGGCCACCCAATGGGCTCAGCCTGAAGAGGTGAGAAGTCCGCTCCCAAGCTGCGGTATCGTTCTGAAGAGTCTGCTCACTTTTCAAAAAAACAGACCTTCAATTCCCCCCACTAATGCGCGTTCTCTGCGGTTGAGCAACGCATTCGCCAAGCGTGGTAAAAATGAAAGCCCCTGAAAACAGGGGCTTTCGTGAGCATTAGGAACGCGTTGGAAAAGCGAACAAGTCTACTGAACCGAAGGGCTGGCGGTACATCGCCAAACAAGTCAGGCAAGAATGCTCCCTACGGCCAGCCAAGAAGGGGCGGCGACTGCCTCGGATCTTGAATGCCGATGACTTCCGACGCTTCTATGAAGCCGTTGATTGTGCTGATGACGTTCAACATGCCTTGATGCTGCGGCTCTTGTTTCAGACTGCCGTTCGAGTGTCCGAACTGTGCGGCATCCAAGTCGCCGACATCGACATTGAAAACCACAAGATTAGGATCAATGCCGGAAAGGGGGACAAGGACCGCTTCGTCCTGTTCGGCAAGACCTTTGCCACGGCCTTGCGGACGCACATTGCCGCCCACCCAAACAATCGCTGGCTGTTCCAAACTCGCCGCAACACGAAGTACACGACTCGGCGCGTCCAGCAGATCGTGAAGCTCTATGCCGAACAAGCTGGCGTGACGGCCACGCCGCACACGTTCCGACACCAGTGCATCACTTGGCTAACCCGGCATTCGGGATTGGCCGATGCTGAACTGCAACTCATCACCGGCCATGCACGCCGGGAAACTCTGGCGATCTATCAGCACGTCGCACTCGATGGTGATCTCGAAGCGAAGTACCAAGAAGCCATGAAGAAGACTGACCTTTGATGATCGGTCACGCCAGATGCTCGTTCACTGAGGCATACGATGGTTCATCTGTGTTTTTTGGACAACTTGAGTTTGGCTCAAATTTGTTGAAGCTGTCGCTCAGATGTTCGCCGCCAATACGCCGACATCAACTTGGAAGTAATCCGCCAGCTTACGGATCATCTGCCGACTGAAGGTCTTCTTTCCGGCGAGTACTTCTGAAATCGTGGACTTCGGCAACCCCGTGTCTCGGCTCAGTTGCATTTGAGACACCCCCTTTGCATCCATCAGATGGTGGAGCATGTTGGCGTCTGATGCTGGCTCGATGGCGTGATGCTCGTCTTCGTAGGAACCCACGAGGTCACTCAGTGCGTCGAGGTATGTCTCTTCGCCTTCGTCGAGCGTGCCGCGAGCCAAAAGTCCGTCCATGACCCGCTGTGCTTCGCCAAGATGCTCATCGAACTTGATCGAGGCCAGAGGGAAATCCAGCACAAGCTCCATGTAGGAGTCTCGGCTCTTCCCTTTCAGACGGAATTGTGTCTTGGTCGCCATTTTCAGACTCCTCGTTTCTTTCGCTTCACAGGCCCAGCCTTGGTTGTCTTGCCGGGCTTCGGAGGGGGAGGCTCAAAGCAGCCGCAGTCTTCCTTCCACTTGTCTTCGTCGTACTCGGCGTGCGTCATCACTGTCAGGATGAAGACCTTCTGGCTCGAATAAAGGATGCGAGTGATCAGCCGGTACTTGTTTCCGCCGATGTTGAAGACAACGCAGTTTCCGACAAGGCTCGCTGATCCAAACTCCGCCTTCACATCCGCCCATGAATGCCACGCTACGCTCTTGTGACTGACGTGGGTGTACCACGCTCGCAATGGACCCTCGGAGTCCTCGTATCCGGGAGTTTCCCAGAACTCTCGGAGCCTTGTCTTTGAGATGACTCGCATCCACTGCTTCTCCTGTTATCGGCATCCAACCACAGTCTAGTTCGCAGAATACGAACAGACAAGACCGAAGTTCGTTGAATGCGAACCGGTTGATGAGAACAATCTTCCGAAGACCGACCGGTTCATCGTCGGCTATACGTTGGGTGAAAGTGGAATGCTCTTCCGTGGAGAATTGCTCACGAACTGTGATGAAGACGATGCCTGCCGTCACGCTTTGATGGTCTCTGAATGCTTTGCTGACCTCGATTCTGAGGACGAGGAAGCGTTCGCCGCTGAGCAGGCCGACGAGTAGACACCCGCTTGGTCATTGTCACCGCGCTCACAGTGAGAGCGGCCCATCACAAGCACGACAGCGGGAGCAATGATCTTGGCACGGCGAATCACGAAGAAGCTGTTGGCTGCACGAGCGGCTTTCAAGACGAGAGTCCGCGATTTTTTGAAGACCATTGGGGCTTCCTCGAATGACGGGACGTATGAGTGGAAGCTCAACACTCCAATTGGGGAACTCGGCGTCAGTCTGTGGGACGCTGCCATCATGTGTCGGTTCGCAGATGTCGATCGGGGCAAGGCATTCACCTGTCAGTTCGCTACCCAGTCGAGCAATCCGTACTCGGGCAAGTGGAATTGGCATTTCGAGGACGACGCCGACACGTTGAACGGCAACTGCGAAGCCCAGTTCGTGAAGTACGTCAAGCTGCTGATGAGTCTCGGAACTCTGCCCGAAGATTTGACCAAGTTGTCGTCGGATCAAACCGAGAAATGCGTGGCTCGCCTCGCCAAGTTTCCACTCGCCGAACTACGTCGTCGCCAAGCCTTGGCGAATCGCCAGATCGAATTGGCCTTCATGCCGCGTAATGACGCCGCTCTCGCCAACCTGCATGTTCGTGCCGAGCACCTGCGACTGGCGGTCGATCGACAGGAGTTTTGCGACCGTAGCATTGATCATCGTCGCTCTGGCGGAATGCAGGTCCAGACCGGACCGGTCGAGTGGACACCCACTTGAACGGTGTGACAAATCATTCACTTCAACCGGAGACCAGACATGATCAACGTCCCGACGAACGGCCACATCTCGAAACCGAAATTTCTCTAGGGCAAGTGGTTGCCACGCCGGGAGCAATCACGGCCCTTCGACAGAGCGTAGAGATGCCTGCCAAATTCTTGAACCGCCATGTGAGCGGCGATTGGGGCGACATTTGCGATGGCGACAGGCAATTGAACGATGAAGCCTTGCAGGATGGCAGCCGCATCATGTCCGTCTATTCAACCAGTAAGGAAACCAAGCTCTGGATCATCACGGACGCAACGAATGACATTGGGCGTCGGGAAGTGACCACCGTGTTACTGCCAGAAGATTATTGATTCCTGCGCGGTGCAGCTTGCACCAATTGCTGCTGGGCGACTGCCCATGATGGGCACGGGTGTCCGCTGTTCATCGAGTTCTACCAAGGACATCTCCGAGTCATCGTCTTCCCTGACATCAACGAGCAAGACCCACGGATCATCGACCTGAGCGGTGCGATGGAAGATTGACGTTCGTCGAAAGACACCCGCTTGAAACTTGAAAGGAGGGCCAACTGACCATGCCCGAATACGAAATCGAGCAATACGAGCTTCACGTGATGGAGTACCGAGTCCAAGCGGAGAGCGAGGCTGAGGCTATCGTCCGATTGCTGGATGGAGAGGCCGAGGCCGTGGACAACGGCCTTGAGTACATCGAAGTCGCGGAAGACTTCGGGCTGCCCGTTGGTGAGCATCGGCAATTGGCATCGCAACTCACGGCTCGCGGCGTCCCGGTCGGTGAGCACGTCATCCCATCAATCCGGTCTGTCGAGCAGGTCGAGTGAGGCGATGAGTTTCTTCGGAAAGCGGCGACCTTGTAACAAAAAATGAACTGTCGAAATCGCCGAACGATGCTTGAGGTCGCCGATCCCCAGAGGCCGTCCGGCGTCGATTACGTGGCCTCCATTTGTTGTTATTGATCAATTTTCTGAATGGTCACACGGACTCCAAGCTTTTCACCGAAAAGTGAGTCCCAAAAATATGCCGCCTAAAAAAATGCCGGGGCACATGCGTTTCCTCAACCGTGATTCGCGAGTCTGCAAATTGCCCACCGGTTCATCGTTTTCGCAAGAACTTACGAGCCACTTCTTTGACCACTGGATGTTCGCTCTTGGCAGCGGCACGAATTCCTACCAGAAGGTCCGTCCGTGAAGGATCGAGTCTCACGATCAATGTCACGGTGATGATCCAGAGATACTCGTCTTCCCTGTCCAGCATCTCTTTCAGATGCGGAATCGCCTGCACCGCCAGCGATCCAAAGTCGTGCAGCCTTTCAATGGCGATAACCCGTACAAGCCGATTCTCGTCGGCTACACGGTGAATTATGTGCGACACCGCCACATCCGAACGAGGACGATTTGCGGCCAGCAAATTGATCGCCAAGTGTCGTACACACCAATCGTAATCCGCGAGGCAGTCGATCAACCCCGGAATCATCGCGTCACCGTAGTTCTTCAACCGCGTTTGAGCGACTTTGACTGGCACCCACTCTGGCTCGAATTCCACAAGCAGGTCCAGCAATTCAATGCAAATGTTCTTCATCCTTGACCCTTATCATGATGATCTCAGCCGAATTGAGTTCTCTCGCTTGATGAGTTTTGCCAGTGCAACCCCATCAAGCGGGTGTCCCATAATCGGCGTCATTCGCTGTCACGATCTTCGGGCGGGACTGGGTTGATCGGCCAGCCAAGTGAATCCCAGTACGGCCTTCCGCCCTTGGCCTTCCATTCTCGAAATTCTCGGTCGTCACGAAGGATCGCTTTACTCTCCAGCGTGACAACCACCCAGCCGACGATATTGAACAGTACCGTCAGCACCACGGAGACACCGATCACGACGTTGAATGGGAACATGTTGTTTCCGCTGAGCGTGTTCCAGAACAACGAGGCCAAGAACGTGAGGACGAAGACCATCACGAAATAGCGGAGCATCAAGACGAATACTGATGGTCTGTTATTCACTCGGAAACCCCTTCACTTTTTCGATTCGATTCCACTCGATCCTCGGTAGGACCAAACTGTCGCCCGGCCCATTCCCATGCTCCGACGTATTCAGGTACAGCCGTGAGGCGCGGGACAGATATTGGGCAACTTCGGCGACAGGCAGAGGCTTGTGGCTCAGACTTTCGACAAACAGCGGAACGATGTATTTGACCGATTGGATGCCGCCAAAGTGCCCACGGAGAATGTTCTGTGCATCGACAGCGGCATCGTTGTGTCTGGCGTAGAGCACGCCGTTCTGGCCGAATTCTTGGCCGCTCCAAAGGCGATCCCGGTCGTCGGAGATCATCCAGCGTTGGAAATCTGGCGGTACTGATTCGACGACGTACAGGACCGGTAGCTGACGTTCGTTTCCCATTGGTTGCTCCTTGTGTTTGAGAACTCGCCACAAGCGGGTGTCTCAAGGAGCAGGTTCAGAATTCATTGATCACGGGAATGCAGAGATGACTGCCGCGCAAATGCAAACCCCCACCCGGCGCTCAACACCGGATGGGGGTTCGATATTTCAGTCTCTGAAAAAAGTCGTGCCGGTTCACGCCGTCAAAAGCAGCCTCGTGACTGGCAGCATTTCTTGAACCGTTGGCCAGAGCCACAGGGGCAGAGGTCGTTCCGGCCCAGTTTTTCTTCCAAGAGCTTGTCCCCATGAACGACCCGCACGCCGCGTTTGACCTGCGTTTCGGATGGGAAGCCGCGTCGCCTTTGCTCATCGGCTCGAAAAAAATGATTCGTCGTGAAGGTTCTGCATGGCACACATCCTTTCTTGGGAGGGACGACCATCTGAGTGCTGCTGTTTCTCACTCACGAGTGGAACGACAATCATCACTGCTGACACGTGGGATGCGTCCGAGGTTCGTGCAACGACTTTCAACACGCTTTGGGTTCTCGTTCCAGACCCATCAAGCCGCCTTCCGCTCAAATGATTTCACCAAGCCGCCTACATGCGATTTGACCAAGACCTGATCCAGTGGCAGAGTCGCGACATCATCGGGAGCCACACTCATTGGCGGTAAATGCTCCCGTTCCATGTGCGACCTCACGGTGTTGTAGTAGACCGTGAACTCCGTGAGTAAGTAGTCCAAGTGCTGCTTGCCAAAGATGATGAACTTCGCCAAACATTCGAGCTTGATCGTCTGGATGAAACGCTCGCAGCGTCCGTTCAGATTCGGACTCGCCTTCGGTAACGCATTTGTGCGAACACCGTGTTCTTTCAGCTTCGCCACAAATTCCTTGGTGAACTTCGTGTCCCGATCGTGCATCACAATGTCGGGCTTCTCGGCTCGATCCTTGGTCTGTTCAATGAACGCTTCCGTCTGCTTCACCACCCATGCGGAATCGGGATGTTCCGTGGATGATGAAACGATGGCTTCACGGGATTCCAAACAGAGGAACACGAGGACATACATCTCACGAATACCACTGGCGGTGATGGTTTTGACCGAGAAGAAATCACAACCCCAGAGCGTGTTCTTGTGACGTTCAAGAAAGTTTTCCCATGTGTCGGATGTCCGATCTGGCACGGGTTCCATCCCTTCTTCTTTGAGAATGTTCCGAACCGTTTGGCGGCTGATTTTTTTGATGCCCATTTTGCGGAGTTCTCCGACGATTCGAGTCAGCCCGAACCCTGTGGTTTTGGCGATGAGAATTACCAGTTCTCGAATCTCTCGCGGCTTCCGCTGTCCACCCTTGGGATTCTTCGTTGGCGCTCCTTCACCGTCGCGGAGCCAACGATAGAAGGTGCTAACACTGACGATGGTGATCAACTCTTCAATGGCTCGACCAAGAGCTTTGCCAAACTTGATAAGTCGCTCTCGTTCAGAAGGCTTGGTGTGAATCTGACCGGGGATGCGTGCCCGCAGAATCTTGTTCACTTCCTTCAAGTATTCGATGTACTTGGCGAGTTCTCGGTCGGCTGCGGAGGCGATGAGGGCCAGCAGTGGGTGGAAAATCTTGCTCATCGTGGTATTGTCGAAACCGTTATGGTGGGATGGACTTACACATCCCTTGTACCCCGCTGAGCCTTCAATTTCCGGCCCCGAAACTGACCAAAACTTTTCGGTTTCGGAATCGACGAAAGGCTCTCGTCACAGACCGTGTAAAGTCCCTGAGCGGCGCGACCAGTCACCGGGCCAGGAGCGGAGATTTACTGTGATCAGCAGGGGAGCAGTGGCGCTTGAAAAACGCGCCAGCGACATTTGGTTTTCGAGAATCGCTGAGTCGGATTTGCCGTTTGTGAATTCACAAGAAAAGTGTTGTTTCAGTTTCGGGAGCGACCGAAACTCCGCAAAACTCCGGCAACTTTTTAGACGCGCAACTGCCGTTGAAAAATGGGTTATATTCGCAACTCATTCTCGCGATATTGGTTACGAAATTTGCTCGGTTCAGCCTACGGAACCGAAGGGTGCTTCCCTGTCGTTGCCAGTCTACTGTTGATGAGCAGCGAGTTGGCGAAGCACGGGCAAGCCGGAGGCTTGCCCTGCGCAACCGCCGCGACGGACGAGAGACAAGTACACCAACCCTGAGGAAACGGGCATGCCGTTCGTTCGAGTGAGGCTCTTGGCGCTGGCGGCATGCGGGTTCTGCCTCGTGACGGCGTGGGCCGTTCTCGAACTGCGGATGTCCGGCCGGGGAGCACAGTCGGTTCTTGGGGCCTTGGCTTGCATTGTCCCGCTCTTGGTGGGACTTGGCTGCTGCGGTCTCGTGCTGTTGCCTGATCGGCGTTGGCGAATCGCGGAGTGGGTGGCCGGGACATGGCTCGATCGTCTCGCGATCGTCGCGCCGCCGATGTCGAGTCGATTGGCCGTCGGACTAATCGTCGCGGCGGGTGCGGCATTTCTGGCGATCGCCGCCCATCTCGGGCCATTGCAAGTGTTGGCGAACAACTCGGACCAAGGGGCCTATCTGCAAACGGCGGCTGAGATCCAACAGGACGGCGGTCCCCTGCGGCTGGTCGCGAACTTGGTGACGGGACGCTTCTCGGAAGCGAATCGGCATCCGTTGTATTTGGCGCTGCTGTCGCTGTGGCCGATGCCACTTGGAGGACAACTGCTGTCGGTCGCCTTCGGACTGCTGGCGATTGGGGGACTGGCACCGCTGATCATGCGGAAGTTTGGCGCGAGTGTTGCCGCCGTCTATTGCACGTTGCTCGCGACGAACTTCGCCTGCTGCTATGCCTCGACCCTGGTCATGTGTGAGAGTTTGATGGTCCTGCTGGCGACCGCCGGATGGTTGTGGTTTGGCCTGCCTGAGACGGAGTGGCACCTTAGAAATCGCGATGCTGGTGAGCCGGGCGGCGTCAGCCCCCGGACTCCATCAATGAAGAGTCGGGGG